>CAZXNP010000138.1:0-5905 GCA_964642035.1 uncultured Anaerolineales bacterium
GCCACGCCGGTCAAGGGGCTGACGCCTTGGCAACCCCGGCGGCCGAGGGGCCCCTACCCGCGTGGGGCGGTTGCTCGAGGCGAGGCCTCAGGAGTCCCCGTCGGCCAAGAAAGACACGTCGAGGTCCTCGCGGCAGGCGCGGCAACCGAGGTACGGATCCGCGATAGTCCCGCCGTGGCGGGCGCAGAGGGCGGTCACCCTGATTGTCGTGAATAAACGAAAGCGCTTGATGACGGTGGCCACCAGGCGCAAATCCGGGGACCCATTGGCCCGCAGTATGGCCGGCACCGGGCACTTGGCGCAGAGGGAGGGCGACCAGGTCGCCGACCGCGGATTCGCCCCGACCAGCCGGCACTCCTGCTGCTCGCGACCGCGGTGAAAGTCCTCGTAGTAGTGGGGGCACTCCGTGCCGGCAGGCGTGCGCATGGCCTTCTCTCCCAGGATAGGCGCAGGATAGGCGCCGCGGCCCCTGGGCACAAGGCTGAATGGTCCCAGCATATCTTGGCCGCGGACTGGGGGCGGGGCTATGCTTGCCGCGTCCTTCCGAGGATCAAACAAGGAGTGCGCCATGGCCGGACGCGCCTGTCCTGGCGAGCGGCTGCTGTGGGAGCTGCTGGCTTCGCATCTGACCGGCCCGGAGTGGTTCAGTCTCGAAGGCCACATTCGGGTGTGTCCGACATGTCAGGTGGCCATGGCCAAGCACCACCGGATGAGCCACGTGGCCCACGCGGTTAGGGCGGTGCTTGTGACCGATGCTGCCACGGAGCCAGAGGCATTGCCGGGGGGCGATCCCGTGGTGGCGATGGCGGCGAATTCGCCGGCCCCGGAGGCTCTTGAGGCCGAGGCGGGGATCCCCTCGGTTCGCTCCCCCGGGGCGCCCGAGGCACCAGCCAGCGCCGACCGGTCTGTTGCCATCGCCGCTGGCACCCCGCCGGATCGCGTGGCGCCGCCGGGGCCGTCTGGATCTCTCAGGGTCGCCGGGGTCCTCGTGGCAGCGGGGCTGGTGGTGGCTGCCCTGGCAGCCCGTCCGGTGCGGCTGGCCGCGGCAGGGCTCTTGCAGCAGTTCCGAGTCAACGACATCCGCACGGTGGCCGTGGAGCCAGACCGGCTGGCTAGCCTCGATTCCCTAGTGGGCAGCATTGACGATGTTGTGACCGTGCAGTCCGTGAACGGCGTCGCCATGGAGGACGCCTCCGTGGTGGCGATTCCCGTGGCCGGCCTAGCGGCGGCCGCTGAAATGTTGCCATTCGAGTTGCGGACGCCGGGGTCTCTGCCCCCGCCGCGATCCGTGCAGGTGACCCCCGGTGGCCGGGTCGTCCTGGAGGTGGACGGCAAGGGTCTTGTGGACCTGGTGGCCGCCGTCGGCCTCGATGCCTCGAGCATTTCGCCCCGGCCCGGCACCCTTGAAATCGACGTGGCGCCGGGGGTGGAGCTGCTCTTCGATGCCCCGGGTGGTCCCGTCGCACTCCACGCCGTGCCGGCGCCGGAGATCAGCGTGCCCGCGGACTGGGACGTGGAGGGCCTCGGCCGGTTGTACTTGGTGGCCCTCGGCCTCAGCCCGTCGGAGGCCCGGGCGGTGGCGGCCACCATCGATTGGACATCCACCCTCATTCTTCCCGTGGCGGCCGGTGCCGCCGAGATCGAAGACGTGAGCGTCGATGGCCAGTGGGGTTTTGCATTCACCCGGCGCCGCGGGGCTGGCGTCCGATCCGGGGTTGGATCCCGGCGGCCCCTGGTGCCCCATGGCCCCGCCGGCAGCCCAATGGGCATTGACGCGGCGACACTCCAGGAGGATCCTGGCGCCTGGCCGCAGCTGTTGTGGGAGCGAGACGGCGTGCTCTATGTGCTCACGGGGGCAGCCGACGTGCCGGAGCTCGTTGCCCTGGCCGACGACCTGGGCTAGACTGGCGGCAGCCCGCCCTCGAGACCGCGCATCGGAGGCGGGTCAAGGGCCAGGGCTCGGAGGCGCCGGCGCACCTCTGAACCTGGCCCGTTTTCCGGCCGTTGGAGTTCAGGCCCCGCGAGGAGGAACAGCCCTGAGAGTCCTGGTGACAGGCGGCGCCGGCTACATCGGCAGCGTCACCGCCTCCGAGCTCATTGACGCCGGCCACGAGGTGGTCGTCTTCGACAATCTTTCCCAGGGTCACGCGGCTGCCCTCCCCGCGGGGGCAGACCTCGTGGTGGGGGATCTCGCCAACACCGACGATGTTGCCGAGGCCTTCAGGGCCAGCCACTTCGACGGCGTGATGCACTTTGCATCCCACACTCTGGTGGGCGAAAGCATGGAGCGCCCGCTGATGTACTTGCGGGACAACCTGGTGACGGGCGCTAACGTCCTCGAGCAAGTGGCACACCACGGCGTGGAGCGCTTCATCCTATCGTCTACGGCCAATCTCTTCGACGAGCCGTCGACTCTGCCCATTGGCGAGGACGAGGCGATCGTGCCCGGGTCGCCTTACGGCGAGTCGAAGGCCTTCCTCGAACGGACTCTCTTTTGGTTCCGGCGCATCTATGGCTTGCGCTATGCGTGCCTGCGGTATTTCAACGCCGCCGGGGCCCTCCCGGACCGGGGGGAGGACCACGACCCGGAGCTGCATCTGATCCCCCGAGTGCTCCAGGTCGCCCTAGGTCAGCGGGGGAGGATAGCGATCTTTGGGGATGACTATCCGACCCGGGATGGGACTTGCATCCGCGACTACATTCACGTGGCCGACTTGGCGCAAGCCCACATCCTTGCCCTGGAGGCCCTCGATTCCCTTGGCGCTCGGGCCTACAACCTCGGCAATGGAACCGGCTTCACGAACCTGGAGATCCTGGAGACGGCGCGGCGACTGACGGGGCACCCGATTCCCCACGAGATGGCGCCCCGGCGGCCCGGGGATCCGGCGGCCCTGGTCGCCTCTTCGGAGGCCATTCGCCGCGAGTTGGGCTGGCGGCCCCAGTACCCTGACATCGAGGCCATCGTGGGGTCGGCATGGGAGTGGCACCGGGGCCACCCGGAGGGATACCCCAGCTGACAGGGCGAGGCCCCGAGGCGCCTTTGATTGAGGCCCGGCATCTCCGCAAGGTCTATGACGGCGTGGAGGCCGTCCGCGATGTGTCCCTGGCGGTGATGTGCGGGGAGGTGTACGGCTTCCTGGGTCCGAACGGGGCCGGAAAGACCACTACCCTGAAGATGCTCCTGGGCCTGGCAAGGCCCAGCAGCGGCCGGGCCCGGTTGCTTGGGCGGCCCCCGTCGGATCCCGCCGCCAGGCGCGGGGTTGGCTTCCTGCCGGAGCACTTCCGATTCCCTCCGTGGCTCCAGGCCCGGGAGGTCCTCGAGGTCCACGCCGGCCTCCATGGCATGGCCCCGGCGGATAGCCGTGGGCAAGTCGCGCGCCTGCTGGATCGGGTCGGCCTGGCGGGGCGGGAGGCTACGCCGCTGGAGGCCTTCTCCAAGGGGATGCTGCAGCGGCTAGGCCTGGCCCAGGCTCTGCTGAACGACCCTCGGGTCGTTTTCTTGGACGAGCCGACGAGCGGCCTGGATCCCTTGGGACGCCGCCTGGTTCGCGACCTAATCCGGGAGCTCAAGGCCTCCGGGGTGGCGGTGTTCCTGAACAGTCATCTCCTTGGCGAAGTGGAGGTCGTGTGCGATCGGGTGGCCATCATCGACAGGGGCCGAGTGATCCGGTCCGGCCCGCCGACGGCGCTCCCAGGATCGGGGATGGAGGTGGAGATCGAGGGGGCCGGCCTCACCGGCAGCATCCTGGCCAAGGTGGCCGATGGATTCCGGTGGGCCGAGATGGGGGGCAACGTGCTCCGGGTGCGCCTGCCCGACGACAAGCCCGCGGAAGCCGAGATCGCCAAGTTGGTGGCGGCCCTCGTTGCCGCTGGCGTGAGGATTCACAGTGTCACGCCGCGCCACCTTGGCCTCGAGGAGATCTTCGTGGCCGCAGTGGGCGGCCGGGCTCCTGACCAATGATGCGGGATCCTGACCAATGATGGTCGTCGCCGGCGTCACCCTGAGGGAAATCCGCCGCCGCAGGTTGCTTTGGGTGGTGGTGGTTCTCGGGGTGGGCTACCTGGCAATGTTCGGCAGCGGCGTCGTATTGGTCCAACGAGAGATGGTGCAGGGCAACGAGGCGTACTTGGCACGGCACGCGGTCATGTCGATGTTGCTTGCCGCCGGCCTGTACGTCATCCAGTTCCTCGTGCTCGTGTTCGCGGCCATCGTTTCCGTCGACACCATTGCCGGCGAGGTGGCCTCCGGCGCCATCCAGGCCGTGGTGACAAAGCCAATCCGGCGCCGCGACGTCATGCTCGGCAAGTTCATGGGCCACGTGGCGGCCGTGGTGGCCTTTGCCGTGGCCATGAGCCTTGGGGCCGTCGCCATCGTCGCCGCCGTCGCCGACTCGGTGCCCGTCGCCCTTGTGGGCCCCTTGGCGCTCATGAGCCTGGAAGGGGTGATAGTCTTGGCCGTGAGTTACCTCGGGGGCACGGTGATGGGCACCCTGGCCAACGCCTTCATCGTGTTCATGCTGTACGCCGTGGCCCTCGTGGGCAGCTGGATCGAGCGAATCGGCAACCTCATGGGCAATGCGGCGGCCCAGTACCTGGGGGTGTTCGCCAGCCTGGTGATGCCCACCGAGGCCCTGTGGCAGCGATCCGCGTGGCTGTTGTTGCCTCCAGTGCTGCGGGAAACCGTGGGGGTGGCGACGCCCTTCACGAGCGCCAATCCGCCGAGTGGCCTGATGGTCGCCTACGGCATCGCGTACGCCCTCGCGGCAACGGTGGGGGCAATCCTCGCCTTCGAACACCGGGACCTCTAAGGCCGGGCAGCCGGCAAAGACTTGGCAGGGAGGGACGCCCTACGGCGCCAGGCCTCGCCGGCGCCGCCGAATATGGACACTTCTCAGCAAGGAGATCGAGAGGATGCGCATCCTCATCCGTTGGCTCGTCGTAGCCTTGGCCTTGTTTGCCGCGGCCCGCCTTGTGCCGGGCATCGTCGTCGCGTCCCAGGGGGCGTGGACCGCCTACGTCGTCATGGCCCTCGTCCTCGCCCTCGTGAATGCCCTCGTGCGGCCGATCCTCGCCTTGCTCAGCTGCCCCATGGTCCTGGCCACCCTCGGCCTGTTCCTGCTTGTGGTGAACGCCATGTCCTTCTGGCTCGCCAGCCGGATCGCCCAGGTCATGGGCGTCGGCTTCGAGGTTAACGGCTTCATGGCCGCCCTTCTAGGCTCCATTGTCGTGAGCTTCGTGAGCACGGTGCTCCTGGTGCTCTTGCCAGACGAGGACTGAGGCACCGGGCCCCGGCCGGGCCCCTGGGCGCAATATCTGGGTCCTGTCCGCCGCCAGCTTCTTTCGGGATGTGGCCAGCGAGATGGTCATCCATCTCGTGCCCCTCTTTCTGCAAAATGCCCTGGGCACCCCCACGGCTGTCATCGGCCTCATCGACGGGGCGGCGGAGGCGACCTCCAGTCTCACGAAGGTACTGAGCGGGGGGCTATCCGACCGACTTGGTGCCCGCAAGGCGCTGACCTTCGCCGGCTACGCCGTGGCCGCCGCGGCCGCGCCCCTTCTGTTCGCCGCCCATTCATGGCCGGCGGTGCTGGGGGCCCGGCTTCTGGATCGCCTGGGCAAGGGGATCCGTACGGCGCCGCGAGACGCCCTCTTGGCGTCGTCAGTCTCCTCAGGGCGTCGCGGCTGGGCCTTCGGGATTCACCGGGCTGCCGACAGCGCCGGAGCCTTCCTCGGGGTGGGCGTCGCCGCCCTCGTGGTGGCCAGGGCCGGTGACGGGCGCATGCTGTCTGGGGCGACCTTCCGGCTCCTGGCTGGCTGGGCAGTGCTGCCGGCGGCCTTGGCGGCCGTGGCCGTGCTGGCGGCTCGGGAGGAGCGGCGAGGTCCGTCCAGCGCCGTGGCAACCCCG
>CAZXNP010000139.1:0-5886 GCA_964642035.1 uncultured Anaerolineales bacterium
CAGCAGGCCGCACCGCAGCCCCGCGACGAGCAGGCGCGGGCCGCGGGGTGCCCGGCCCGCTGGCGCGCCCGCCTCGACTACGGCTGGTAGAAGGCGGACGCCGCGGCCCGGTCCCTCGTGGCCTCCAGGCGCACCCGCATCGCCAGCACGTAGGCGTACACCAAGGTGTAGGCCAAGAGAGACAGTAGGACCGCCACCAGGATGGGCTCGGCCACGGCGGGGCCTCCTTCTCGGGCAAATACCGACGTCGGGTGCGACCGGGGAAACAGGCGGACGGCGAAGTGGTTCAGGACCATGGCCGGCACCCCCGCCAGGGCCAGTACGGCGGACAGGGTCGCCCTGGCGTCCCCCTCCGTGAAATGCCGCAGGGTGGCGTAGCCCACGTACAGGAACCACAGGAGCAGCGTGAGGGTGAGGCGCACGTCGCCCCAGTCCCACCACCAACCGTTGACGGCCCGGCCCCATAGGCTGCCGGTGACGAGGGTGACGGTGGTGAGGACGATCCCCCACTCCGCCGACGCCAAGGCCACCCAGTCCCAGCGGCGATCCCGGCGCCATAGGTACGCCAGGGCCGCCACGCCGGTGACGGCGTAGGCGAGATAGGCGGTCCAGGCGGCTCCAATGTGGACGTAGGCGATGCGAATGCGGTCGCCCATTACCTGCTCCCGAGGCGTGTACACGAGGGCGCTGTAGAGGGCAACGACCACAGCCACAAGGGTGGCCCCCAGGAAGAGCCGGCGGAGCTTCAGAGCGGCCATGCTATCCCTCCAAGACGAAGGCGTAGGTTAGAAAGCCGAGCACCATGAAGATCAGGTCGTAGGCGAGGATGAGGGTGATGCTGGCCATGGAGGCGGTCAACCCCGCTCCCTCCATGGCCTTGGCGGTGGCGAGCACCGCCGCCGCCAGAAGCGGTATCACCAGGGGGTAGAGCACTAGGGGGCCCACGGCCTCTCGGCCCCGCACTCCAGCCACCATGGCCGCCACTAGGGTGCCCGCCGCAACCCAGCCCGACAAGGCGAGGGCGACGATGGCCCCGAGGGTCAACACGGGCACCGCGGGCACCCCCAGGAAGACGACGGCCGCCGGCAGGAGCGCCGCCGCCACGACGCCGCTGAAGATCATGCCGCCCAGCCACTTTCCGACGAAAGTGGCCCCGGGATCGGCCGGCGCCAGCAAGATGCCAGTGGCCCCTCCTTCCTCTACCTCGGCCGCTGAGGCCCGGTTCAGGCCCAATGTGGAGCCGAACATGAGGGCCACCCAGAGAACCCCGGGCAGAAAGGCCCGGCCGGCTTCAATTGGCGACGCGCCACCGAGGCCCACTGGCAGCGCGAAGTGGAACAGCACCACCACGAGGAGTCCGAACACCAGGGCCAGGGGCACGGCCTCACGAGCCCGGAGCTCAACCAATAAGTCCTTCCACAGCAAGGCCGCCACCGCAGCGGCGAAGGACGGCCCCGGGGACACAGTGATGTTCGCCGTGTCGCGGCCCCTGGCCGTGGCGGCCCCGCCGCCCGGACGACCCTCGCCGGCCCCCCGCTCCTCACTCACCAAGCGACCCCGATCGAGCTCGAGGGTGGCGTCCGCCAGGTCCCGGGCCCGGTCCACATTGTGGGTCGTGACCACGACCGTGTGGCCCCGGGCCGCGAGGTCCTTCAGGGTGACGTCGAGGGTGGCGGCCGCCCGAGGGTCGAGGCCAGCATACGGCTCATCCAACAGGAGCAGCGGCGGATCGTGGAGAGTAGCCCGGGCAATTGCCAGCCGGCGCGCCGTGCCATGGGAGAGGGAGCGCACTCGGGCACGGCGCACAGGCAAAAGCCCCACGGCATCGAGGCGCCGAGCCACCTCCTCCTCCGGCAAGTCGAGGCCGTACATGCGTCCGTAAAAGCGCAGGTTCTCCTCAGCCGTGAGGTCGGGGTAGAGGAGAGTCCGGTGCGCCACTAGCCCGATGCGGCGCCGCACCGCCATGGTGGCGCGGACAACGTCATGGCCCATGACTTGGACCTGTCCCGCCGTCGGACGGTCCAGGGTGGCGATGGTGCGCAGCAACGTGGTCTTGCCGGCGCCGTTGTGGCCGATGAGGGCCACGAGCTGGCCACAAGGAACGTCGAAGGTCACGTCCCGCAGGGCAGGGAAGCGGCCGTAGTGGCGCCTGAGGCTACGGACTCGGATGGCGAGGGGGCCCTGCGAGGAGGTCATGATGCTGTCCGCGACGTGGCGCGTCGGAGATGGGTCGAGGCCGCGGACCGGGTGGCTGATCGGCCCGTCGGACGATCAGCCGGTTCGAGGCACCTTGTAGCGGTAGACGATTCGGCCCCGGGTGACGTCGTAAGGGGAAATCTCAAGCTTCACCCGATCTCCCAAGAGCACCTTTATGTAATGGCGCTTCATCTTGCCCGCCAGGTAGGCCAGCACCCGATGACCGTTTTCCAGCTCCACGCGAAACTGAGTGTTGGGCAACGCCTCGACGACGACGCCTTCCGCCTCAATCTTCTCTTCCGTCTTCGTCAACGGTTGCCGCTTCCTTCCTCGGAGCCAAACGCGGCTCCAACCTACGGGCCGAGGACCCGGCCCGAGGGGGGAGTATAGCACACCGCCCCTCGAGGGCCGCTGTGGGAAGTCACGGCAGGATGCGTAGCGTGGCCGTCGCCTTCGGAGAGCCGGGGGGCGCAGGCACGGGGCGAGGAGTGGCCCGGGGCCTTGAGGCGGTGGCACCGCCCGTCGGGGGCACAGCGCCGGCCTCGGCCGTGGCCACCGCGGGCACGAACTCCAGCTCGCCGTCGTTGAGCCAGGCCAGAACGCCAAGGGCCAGCACGGCCCCGAGGAGAGCGGCCCCAAGGGCGGCGAGGGCGATGGCCCCGATGCCCGCCGGGGGCGGCGATTGCTGCCCCTCGCCGCCGGGGCTGGTTGGGTCACGTGATTCTGCCCGGTCCATTGTTGATCCTTTTCGCGCCTCGGTGTCCCCGCGGCGCGGGCCGACTGCCGAAGGGACTTCTGATCCAGGACACTAGCCCCCACCGCTGCCTGGGGCAACGGCCGCGGCAGTGGCGGACGGTTCGGTGGAGGGCGATCGTCCATGGCCCAGTCTGGTGGGCTGGCCTTGACCGCCATCGCCGCGGTCCTCTAAACTACCGGCGGCGCACCCCGGTACCGGTAGCGGGCGGCGGGCATGGCCGGCCTCCGGCGTGCATCACCTCGAGCGGCAGTCCGAGCCGCCCGGCGCCCAATCGAGCACCCTCCAAGGAACTGCGCTTGTCCCCCCCTCCGGACCCGACCCTGGGCTACGCGACCGACATGGGGCGCGGCAGCTCTTTCAATCAGGACAAGCTCGGGTTCTATCGGCCCGATGACGTCCGCCTCGGCGACTTGGCGGGCAGCATCTACGTCGTGGCCGATGGCATGGGCTCCCGAGAACGGGGCGAAGAGCTAGCCGACAGGTCCATCAGGACCCTCGTGCGGGCTTACTACGGCGCCGTGGCTGAGCATGGTCGGCCCCGGGGACTAGCAATGGCGTACGCCGCCGCCGACCGAGCCCTGCGGGAAGACCTCGAGGAGCGCCCCGACTCTCAAGACGCCGGAGTGGCTGCCGTCGCGGCCGTCGTGCGGGGCGACGAGCTCCTGGTGGGATCGGTGGGGGACTGCAAGGCCTACCTGGTTCGCGACGGTCACCCCTACACCCTGACGGAGGCTCCGGCCCAGCCCGTGCATCTGGGCCGCGGGGCGCCGCCGCGGCCGGTGATCACGGAGGGCGTTCCGCTTGGCCCCGGGGACCGTATCGTGCTGTGCAGCGACGGGCTGTACCAGCTCGTCGAGGACTCGCAGATCGGCAGCATCGCCGGCGCCCACGAGCCCCAGGAGGCTGCCGACCGCCTGATCGCCGCGGCCAACGCCCGGGGAGGCTGGGACAACATCACCGCCTTGGTACTGGCCCCCCAGGGCGCCGCGACGCGGCCAGCGCCGTCGCCCAGGCAAACCGAGATGCCGTGGCGGGCGGTGGCGGCCACCTCGGCGGTTGTCGTCGTGGCGGCCGCCCTGGCCTTGTTCCGCCCCTGGCATGGTCTAGGAGCCCGCCTCCAGGCCGCCACTTCCCGGACCGCCGATGGGCCAGCCGAGACCCTAACCGCCAAGGCGGCGGCCCCCGCCACCGTGGTCATGGCCACGGCCATCCCGACGGCCACGTCGACTCGGGCGCCCACTCCGGTGCCGTCGGCCACTGTGCCAGCCGCGGTGCCGATGCCCGACCTGGTAGGCAGCGCCGTGAGCGACGCCGAGCAGTTCGCCAGAGCTAACGGAGCCGAGCTGAGCCAGCGGCGGGCGTACTCCCGCAACGTGGCCCGGGGCTTCATCATGGCCCAGGATCCGACACCCGGGGCGATGATCGAGCCCGGGGATGAGATAGGTATCACCGTCAGCCTGGGCCCGGCGCCGCCCCCGCCGACCGCCACGGTCACAGTCCCGCCCACCGCCACGGCCACCCCGACGGCGCCGCCGGCCGAACCGGAGAAACCCAAGGAGAAGGAGAAGCCGCCGCCGACCCCGGAGCCCACCAAGAAACCGCCTCCCACTCCAAAGCCGGCACCGCCGCCGCCGGGCGGCGACGCCCTGCTGCCTGCGGGGAGCACCTTGGAGGTGGGGCGGGCCCTCCTGTTGGCCAGGGGCTGGTGGCAGCGGGAAGCGCCCCCGGCCCAATCCACGGGCACCGTCGGCACAACGGCTACTATCTCGCCCACGGGGACCATCACCGCCACGGCCACGGCCACGCCGACAAGCACCCCTACGACCACACCGACAAATACCCCCACGGCCACCGCCACGCCGACGGCCACCCCCACTCCCACGCCCACGCCAACCTTCACCCCCGCCCCGGCGTACCTGCCACGGCTCCTCAGGGGGGAGTGGCTCTTGTGCACCCCGCCCTGGGAAGGCTTCGACGACCCTGAGCCAAACGACCAGCGGGATGCCCCCGGACGCAGCCTCTCCCTGTGCCCGAACATGACATACCGCGGCCACCTGTTCCGCTCAAATGGCACACCGGACGCCTCTGACTTTTTCGTCATCGTGCCCCGACCGGTGCCAGGCCAGCGGGGAGATATCATCGAAATCCTCCTCGACGTACCGGCGGCGGCGGGGGGGGACTATGACCTGTACGTCTACGAGAGGGAGGGGGCTGAGCTAGAGCCCCGGGGCATCGAGCCGCCGGGCACTCGGGAGCGGGTGCTCCTGACCGACGTGCCCTTTCAGCCGTACTACGTGAGGGTGGTCAACGCCAGCTTTGGCCAACCGATCGAGGAGCCCTACACCATCTCCTGGCGCTGGCGCTGAGGCCCGGGCCGGGATAGAGGGCCATGCGCCCCGCGGCCGTGGCTGCCGGCGCCATCTGCATCGCCGGTGGCGCAGTATTAGCCCTGGTCTACTCCCTGACCGTGGCCTTGGGGGCCGGCGACGCCTCCGCCGCCCAAGCGGCCACCACCTTTGGGGCGCTGGCTCTGTCAGCCATCGTCATGGGGGCCGGGTTGATAGGCGCCGGCCTGCGCCGGGCACCGCTGCATCCGCCGTGGCCCTTCTCCACGCGGGGGCCCCTCGTTTGGGTCGCCTCCTTCGTCGCCGTCCTGGGCATCGGATCGGCGCTGCTACGGCAGGGCACGGCCCTTGTGGTGGTGGCGCTGGCGGCGATACACTTTCTCCCCGCCCTGCGCCGCGCCCCCGCGATCGTGGGCCACGCGGGGCGGGCGGGGAACGGAACGGCCCCAGCCCGCCGCCCCAGGCGCAGAAGCGCGGGCGCTGCACCAGGTCTCTTTCGAGCTGCAACCCGGTCAGAAGCTCGGACTCGTTGACCCCGTCGGCAGCGGCAAGTCGACGATCCTGGCGCTGTGCCTGCGCCTCTACGAA
>CAZXNP010000140.1:0-5879 GCA_964642035.1 uncultured Anaerolineales bacterium
GAGTCTTTTAAATTTCCACCCGGCGCATCTACATCTCTAAACTCACCAGGTTGAATTGATTGCGCGTCATCTCTAATTCTAATGCCACGCATTTTAAATCCTGCGGGTAGGTTGGAGAGCGTACCCGCATCCAATAATTGACGAAGAGCTGCAGTTGCAGTTCTAGATAAACCACCAATCATATGGATGAGACCGAAACCATAAAAACCAAGTCCAGGCAGAAATTTAAAGTGGACAAAATATTGGATTTTTTCTTTTTTCGGATCTCCAATTTCATAATTTCTTCTAATTGCTAAAACTTTTCTTGACGATTCTTCAATCGTTACAACGTAAGGAATTTTAATTCCAGAAGGTTCACCTGTTTCTGGATCAGGATCTTCAAATCCTTGAAGGTCTAAATTAATATGACATTCTAAAATAGTAAAAACGTCATCGTCTTTAGTTTTAGTTTGACCTTCTAATTCTCTCTCTTTTTTCTTAACATCATTTTCCATTTGGGCTGGTGTTCCTAATTCTATATCCAAATAAAAACCAGCTACTTGTTGTTTTCTTAATTCGTTTTTAGAAATTTTTACCCGATGGATGATTGCTTCCGCATCTTCTAATGAGGTAGCAGTATACGGTACAATCAAATCATCTGCGGGTACAAACTTTGATGTGGCTCTTCCGTCTAGTTCGTCATAATAAACTTTTTTAAAAGCTGACCCTGCTAAAGGTAGATAAAATAACATTTGATCAAAGTCTGGCTCATAGTCTTTCATTTTCTCCATGAGCTCGTAATTCATGTAATCTTTTACTCTTTGCGCTTGTTGCGCTTTTTGCGGACTCGGCGCGCCGAGTACTTGAGTTCTAACGGGCCCATCGGCAGGTAGTAACTCTTTATAAGCGAGCGCTTGAAATTGCGTAACCGCTTCTGCAAGAACTGGGTGAGTTGCCCCAGACGCTCCTTGAAATGGTTCAGTTCGCATATCATATTTAAATCCTAATAAATCTAAACCAGTAGTATACGTTCTTTCCCATTCTTTTCTACCCATTTGGTAGTCCATATATTTTTGAGAAAGATCTGACCCTAATGATCCTAAAACATCATCAGGTAAAAATTCTGCTAAGTTTGCATAATGCTCATCTCCACCTTCTGGGGATGCTGCATTGGGATCAAAATTAATATCAACTGATCCATCTTCTTGTTCGGTAACTTCTACTCCATCAGGAGTTTGTTCAACTTCTTCTTGAGCTTCAACTAATGTATCTTCTATTTCTTCCGGTCCAGGAATTTTAACGCTTTGTCGTGGGGCTTCTGTGAGAGCCTTGTCGATTTTGTCTGCCATTTATTTTCTCCAATTTTACTGTCTTAACAGTATTATAATTAATATTCAACCCCTGAGGCGTGGGTCCGGCTTCAGGCGGCAGGAGCCAGGTCTTAGGATATACCTGCGATTTGTTTCGCGTATTTGCCATATACTGGTCCTCCTTGTGCTTTTCTTATTTTATATGATGTAGTGGGATAATAAAATTCTTCTTGCATAGATTTAATTTGACTTTCAGGGAGACCAATTTTTCTAAAATAATCTCCCAATATTTCCGCATTTTGAGCTAGTACATTTGCTTCATAAATTTCTTTTTCTTTTGTAGATAGATCCTTAAATAATTTAGCTTTAGGATTAATCTTATCTACATAGCCGATTATATATCTTTCATCTACATTGCTCATATCTACAAAAATATCTTCTGAGTTAAATTTTTCCCCAACCTTCGGAATGTTAATATCTATTTGACCCAAACGATCAGTATGGCCTGTTAGATATTTTATATATGAATCAGAAATTTTTAAATCTGGTCTTGCGTCTTTAAGGATAGCTTTTAATTTATCAAAATCACCAACATTCTCTACCAACTCTGAATAATTATCTTCCATTTCTTCTTGAATGTCTTGTAATCGAACTCTTTGATCTTTTGTTATTTCTTTACCCACCATATCATTTAATTCTTTAAACCATTTAGTATGTTTAGACTCATAGCCGGTAACTTTTTTAACTTCTTGATTAATTAAAGGATCTTCATAGACAAGAGAATTTATTTTGTTAACATTTGAATTTTTAAATAACTTTGGAAATTTATCAGTTTCTTTTATTGAAACAGTGTGTCCTATATCATCTATTACATAACGTGGTGCTATTTGTAGACCAAGTTTTAAATCTTCTTCTTTTAAAAGAGAATTAACTCTACTTTTAGTAGTATTTAATACCGTACTGTAAAGTTCTGGATCTAGTCTATTTTCAACTTTTAGTCTTTCTGTTGAAGATAATGTCTCTCCTTTTACCTTTTTACCTTTATTCTTTTTAGTCAACTCATTTACAACATCAGAGAAGTTATATGTCTTGTACCTTTTACCAGGCACCTCTTTACTTTTTATATCTAGTTTATTTAACTCTTGAATAAAAACATCTCGTTCGCTTTTGTCTTTAAAATAAAAATCTAAGACATTAGCAATATTTTGTGCAGACATGTATTCGTTTTTATTTTCTTTAGTTAGAAAATCTTTAAAATAATTTTGATCTCTTTTTACTTCAGTGGTTGCATCAATATAACGAATTGGATTTTCTGGAATTTCCGTAGTTATCATCTCCTCAGCGACAGTACTAATTTTTCCAGTTTTTCTATCTTCACCCGCAGTTGTTCTGAGTCTAATACCTCTTATTTTTTCTCTACTTTCATTAAGAGATTTAGCAGCAGCTGATTCATTACCACCAAAATGGGTATTTTTATATTCTTCAAAAACTTTTAAAAATTCTTTATCTTTTGTTCTATCTTTTTTAGTAGATGTTCCAATAAAGTCTGCTCCTTTATAAGGTTCAATTGCCTCAAGTTTTTTCTTTACTTCTTTTTTATCTTTAGCCAAATTAAGAATAATTGGTTTGTTAAATTCATCTCTATCTAAACCTTCACCAAAACCTGGAAGTCTGGGTATTTCTACAGGGGGACTAACTGATGGTTCTTCTTTTTTTATTTCAGGTCTTGGAGTGCCTGTGGAAATAGTGCCTTGATCTATAGGTTTTTTTTCTCCTGGTTTTAATAATTCTCTAAATCTTTCTTTTTCTTTTTCTATTGCATCTGCATCGGGGCGAAAAACTAATCCTTCTCCTGTTTCTGCAATAGCTTTATTTATAATTTCTTCTCGGGGAGGTGTTCTATCTCGCAAAGCTAAAGTTGTTGCAGCTGCTCCAGCTCCTACTTCTGGTAACCACTCTAACATCTCTCTTCCACGGGGAGCTTTTAATGTTCTATTTGGTCCTGTAGCTCCTCTAAACCATGGAGCACTTGCAAGAGCAGTTCCTGCTCTTAAACCAACTCTTCCGCCCACATTATATCCTTTTGCTAACTCTTCTTCAGAAATTCCTACTTCTTTCATTTTGCCTTGAAGCAATTGAATTGCATAATCAGGTTCAATAGCTCCGGCTCGTAAATAAGTTTTTAATTTATCAACGTATAATTTTATTTGTGGAATTTTTGGTTTAGGTTTTGGAAGAACTTCTCCACCATTTGAAAATTTTTGACGCGTAAGATGCGCCATCATTTGATTGTAATGAGCGATCTTCAATTTAAACTCCTAGTATGCCTGCTAATCCTCCAGATTGCACACCTGCTCTCGCCGATTCATACTCCATGTTATACCAGTCATCAATACTTAACAGTTTTTCCGGAGCGCTATTCAAAGTGTTAATTTTGTAACTTTCATATTCAGTTAAAACATGCTCAGGATAACCGGCAGCCATTCTCATATCTTCTCTACCTCTTCCTTGAGCTGTACCCATTTCATTGAAATAGAACTCTTTAATTTCTTCAAGACTATTGGGCTTACGACGTCTTTTTCTAATGAATTCTTTTACAACTTCTTCAATTGTAATTTCAGGTCTGATCCCTGAAGCCAGTTGCTCGATACCTGACTCTTGTTTTACCTGGGGACCTCTTGGAATTCCTTGATCCATCATAATCTCCTTGGTGTTTTCATATTCATCCCAGGAAACAGGAGCATCATTAGGATCTGTCCAGTCAAAATCATTTCTCCAATCGTTAGGATCTCTAGCCATTAATAATACGTCCTTTGCGTTTTAGGTAGTTTTTCATCCTGATAATCTTCTGGGTGTTGAATTAAACCACCTTGTCTAAATCTCATCACAGCTTGTGTCATACTATCGACCAAGTCGTCGTGATCACCGTAAGGAAACGCTGCACATTCTTCTATGACTTCTTGAGCAAACTCCATTTCTTTGGGCGCCCATATTCGGCCACTCTCAAACAGAGGTGATACCGAGTTTACTCTAGTATGTTTATCGTTTCCTCTACTAGGTGTGAAATTTATAACAGGTATTCCCATTTTCCGCAACTCATAAGTTAATGGGAGCCCTGATGCCTTACTCTCGATTATAACCGTCTCAGGTTGCCAATACCCATATTGCTCTAGGGCAATTCTTCTTAGCTCCGGGAATTCATATCTTCCTTTTAATGCATCTACTAATATTAATTGAGGAGGAGAATCTTCATCGGGAGTAAAAACTCCCCACGTGGTAATAGCAGAAAAGTCAGCAGTTTCTTTTTTCATAAAAGCTGTATCGTAAGACTGAATAACATGTTGTAAGTTAGGAAGATCTTCTGGCTCCCAATTTTTCCACCACTCTCTTTTGATTAAAGCACCTTCTTCTGATGTAGGGTTTTGCATATACTGCGCATTCCACTTCGACATGGGAATAGAAGCTTTAACGCCTTCTAAATCCTTCAACTCCCAGTATTCAGGCCACACGGGTTTACCGGAAGGTAAAATGGCAGGGAACTCTATAACTTCCCATTGATCAGCTTTAACTTCTTTTTGTGCATTAATTAATCTTCCTGTTAAATCTTTTTCGTTCCATCTAGTCATAATCACAACAATAGCTCCACCTGGTTGAAGACGTTGACGTGGACCTGAAGTATACCACTCATAGGTTCTCTCTAAAGCTTGGGAATTCATTGCATCTTGTTCAGAATGTGGGTCATCAATAATTAATAAATCGGCACCCCTTCCAGTAATTGCTGATCCAACACCAGCTGCATAGTATTCACCCCCTTGGGCTGTCTCCCATTTTCCGGCAGCTTGAGAATCTTCTCTTAAACGAGTTTGAAAAACTTCTTTGTATTCATCGGAATCCATTAAGGCTTTTGCTTTACGACCAAATCTTACCGATAGTTCCGTTGTATTGGTAGATTGTATAATTTTTAATTTAGGATTCTTTCCCACCATCCATGCCGGCAAAAGATAAGAACCAAATTCAGATTTAGTATGTCTAGGAGGCATGTTAATAATGAGTCTCTTAATTTTTCCTTCAGCAAGTCTATTAAATTTTTCGGAAATTTTTTTGTGATGGGACCCCTCTATAAAATCTGGCCACACATGTTTAACAAAATCTAAAAAATCTGAACGTATATTAGATTCCTTAGTTTTTTGATCATGTTTATTCATCAATAGGGAAAACTCCCGTCTAATATCGGCGGGTAGTTTATGAAAATTTTTTATAATTTTGTCTTTGTCTAGGTTCATTAGGAGTCCCAGTAAGTATTTTATAGCTGTATTTGTCTAAATCAAGGTCTAAAGTCAAAACTTTGGGACCCCTTTTTAAATTTAAAAAAAAATCCTTGAAAGACTTTGAAAATTCAACCTGGGCTTGGTACCTCTTTCGTTCCCTGTTTGTTGGCGCCCTGATCCCTGGCGCGCCCAAAATGGGTCAAAAAAAACCTAAAATGGGCGACCCAAAATGGGTTAAAAAAAACCCAAAATGGGCATAGTGTTTACTATTATTGTTGACACTATATCTTGCGAGTGTGGCGGCATCTAAACAAGTAGCCGC
>CAZXNP010000141.1:0-5853 GCA_964642035.1 uncultured Anaerolineales bacterium
TTTCGATCAGTGCCTTCGTCAGTTCTTCGACAAACAAAGGTACGCCGTCGGTGCGCTCGATAATCGCCGTTATGGCCGAATGCGGAAGCTTGTCTCCGCCCAGCCGCGCAACGCTCTTCTCAACACCCTTTCGCCCGCGCGCGGTGCGCCACCCACAGGGCGGGGCATGTCCCCGCCGCGTGCCCCTTGACGCCGGGGGCATCGCATACCGGGCACGGCTTCTCCTCCCCGCCGTGGGGGACAACCCGTGGCCGTTGAAAGGCATCGAAGAACACCCGCCGGTGTGCTTCAGGGCGTCGCCAGGTCAGGCAGTCACCGCCTCGGAGGACCATGACTTCCGGCCCAGGGAGAGGGTCGGAGTTTCGGAAAGGCGGCTCGCCCCACGGAAGCACCGCGTAGCGAATCGGCCCCTGGCGCCGCAGGGGCAGAACAACGGCCAGGGCTGAGTCCGGGGGAGTCGGGGCAGCGGGCGCCGACGGCGAGGCGGCGCTCACCGCCACCATCGGCGCCCCGTCCATCATCGTCTCGAGCCTCAGCCACACTGCCCGATCCGTGGGCAGCTCGTAGCGCAGCCACCCACCGCGGGGGGCACGTTGCAGCAAATAAGCCACCTCTCCCTCCTGCTCACTTAGCCCAGGACGCCGGTGGATCCGAATGTCCGGAACCTCTCGCTCGCCGACATTTCCGACCGTCGCGCATTCTAGGCGATGTCGCTCCGTCCTGTCAATCCCCAATTTTGGAGTAACCACCGTGGGGGCCCGCGACGTCAGCTACTTGACTATCCGACCCGGAGGTGAGTACACTGACCGGCGCAGGGTGCAGTTCCAGGAGATGCGGCCATGGACTCCCGCGGCATGTCGCCCCAACACCAACAGCATCCCAACGAAGGGCATCCCGCCGAAGGCGCGAGCCTGGCGGCGCGCCTCCTCGGCACCGTCGCCCAATACATGAGCGCCGCTGACGTGGCGACGGTCGAAGGGGGTTGCAGGATGGCCGCCGACGCCCACCGGAACCGCGACGAGCGCCTCGACGGCACGCCGTATATCGATCATGCCCTCCGGGTGGCCCTGATCCTCGCCGACTGGCGGGCGCCGGCGACGGTTGTCGCGGCGGGCGTCCTTCACGACGTGCTCAAGCCGAAGTACTCCCGCCACCCACAACCGGAACCGGTGGAGTCGCGATTCGGTCCCGAGGTGGCGGCCCTGGTGACTGCCACCAGTCTCCTGAGCCGGCCCGGTCGAAAGGCCCTGCAGACCCCCCGAGACGGTGCCGAGATCGACAACGAGTTCGTTGCGCGCCGGCTGCCGTGGGTTCTGGGGATCTTGCGGAAGTCACCCTTGGCCGTCGTGGTCAAGCTGGCCGACCGCCTCGACAACTTCGAATCCCTGTCGGTCATAGATCGGGTTCGCCGCAAGGGCTTTGCGGCCGCCACGTTGCGCGTATTCGTGCCGTGCGCCGACTGGCTGGGGATGTGGGCCGTGAGGCGGCGCCTCGAGGACTGCGCCTTCGCCGAGCTGCAGCCCCAGGCGTTCGGGCAAGTGGCCGATCGGTACCGCACTGGGCGGCACGAAGTCGCCCTCGGCGGCTTCGGTGCGGCCCTCGCCGAGGAGTTACGGCGCCGCGGCGTGGCCTCGGACGTGGCCTACGTGCGCCGCAGCCTCCACAGCCTGCACCGCGACGAGGTGCGGCAGCGGGTGCGCCGATTGCCCAGCCAGTCAGCGCACCCGCTCCTGGTGCTGGTCGAGGACCGGCAGGAGTGCTACCGCGCCCAGAGCACGGCTCACGCCATGTGGCGGGCCACGGCCCACGGCCAGGTGGACTACATCTCGGCACCCAAACCCAACGGCTACCGCTCGCTACACACCGTGGTCGAGACGGCCTCGGGCCCCCTCCCGATATGCATCCGCAGCCGCGCCATGCACCTGGTCGCCGAGTGGGGCATCACGGCGATGTGGCGCGGTGCCCCCGTCGATTGGATGCCGCAGCTTCCCGAGGCCGAGACCGCCCCGGCAGGCATGATCGCGGTCTACTCGACGCGGGGTGAGCTCCAGATCCTAGGCCAAGGGGCCACGCCGGTGGACTTTGCCTTGGCCCGGGGAGAGGAGTACGGCATCCGGTGCGTGCAGGCCATGGTCAACGAATGGCCGGTGGATCTGGATCACAGGCTCGCCGACGGCGACGTGGTGAGGCTCTTCACCAGCAAGGCCGACGTCGGCGCGCCGGAACGCCTGATGCGCTACGTCAACCTGCCGGAGTCGCGGGACAAGCTGCGCCAGGCCTCGAGCCGCGCCGAGGAGCAGGAAGTGGCGACCCGGGGCTGGCAAACCGTCGCGAGACGATTGGGCCGCATGGGGGTGGCCGTGGCTCCGTCCACCGTGGACGCACTGCTGCGAAGAGTGACCACCCGCCTGGAGTACAGCTCCGCCACGGAGCTGTTGGTGGCGGTGGACCAGGGCGAGATCGATGCCGGGAGGGTAGTCGGCCTCATGCGTGAGTCGGTGGGAGACCGCCATCGGGGGCACCGGCCGCGGGCCAAGGTGGCGGCCCTGGGCTACATGGAGCGCGAGCTCATCTACGCCGGATGCTGCAACCCCGGCCCCCCGGATGAGATCGTAGCCTACGCCAGCCGGCCCCAGGGCCTCGTCATCCATCGCGCCCAGTGCGGCAATGTGCGGCGCCCCGACCGCGTTCTGCCAGCGAAATGGGAGGACGTGCCGTGGCAGAAGATGGTGGCCATCGAGGTCGTGGCCACCGATCGGCTGGGCCTCGTGCACGACGTGTCCGCCGTGATGGCCGAAGAGGGCATCTGCATGAGCAGCTTCCATGCCGACCAGAGGGACGATGGCTCGGCCGCGATTCACATTGGATTGGGCGACCTGCCGACCTACCAGCTGCGGCCCCTCCTGGCGCGGCTGAGGACCATCCCTTGCGTCCGCCGCGCCTCGTCCTGCGGGCCAAGCGTGCCGTCGCTGATGGCCGCCGACGGGGCCTTGGCGAAGTACTTGGCCAACCCCTATACGCTGCTGCCCGTGACCGGCAACAGCTTCCACGGCCGGGACGCAGAGATGGGGCAACTCCTCGACAACCTCCGGCGCCTGAGGCCTTCGGAGTCGGTTCTGGTGTGGGGTCCGCGCCGGATAGGCAAGACCAGCCTTCTGTTGGAGTTCATTCGAGCGGTGCTGTCCGCGGAAGGCTATGCCGCCATCTACATCGACATGCAGCGGCTGTCGGAGGACACCGTGGCTGACTTCCTCACCCTCACGATCGAGGAGGTCGTCGAGTCCCTGCAGAACCCGAATGTCATCGCCCCGACGGCGGCCCAGATGGAGGCCGATCCCCTGCGGGAGTTCAAGCGAGTCATGCACAGTGCTGATGACTTCGACTCCCGCCGGATCGTGCTGATCTTCGATGAGTTCGAGAGGGTGGCTGATCTGAAAGAAACGCGGGTGAGGATCGACGGCGCCATGAGCTACATGCGGAGCCTGATGCTCGGCGGCGCCAAGGTCAGCTTCGTGTTCTGCGGCGGTGGGGCACTGCAGCCCCTGTTGGACCGCACCGCCGCCTCGTCGCTTCTCAACGTCACCCACCACCAGCGGATCGGCTGCCTGGACGAGCAAGCGGCCCGGCGCCTCGTCGCGGAGCCGGTGACTCGCGTCAGGTTTGGCGAGGGTGCCGTGGCGCGCTTGTTGGACCTCACGGCGCGCCATCCCTTTTATCTGCAGATGCTGTGCTCCCAGCTCCTCGAGGCGGCCGATCGCGACGAGCGCGGTGACATCCAGGGTCACCACGTTGACGCGCTCCTGCAGAACTGGCTTCCTGGTCAGCCGGCCCACTACTTCGATCACCTCTGGGGCAAGCAGACGGCCATGACAGCCGCCGACGCCCATGTCAACCGCCGGGTGCTAGCATCCGTCGTCGAGCACGCGGGGGCCGACGGTTGGACAAGCCTCGCGGACATCGGCCTGTCGGGGGCGGCGGGCAGCGGCGACGATCGCCTCCAACAGAGCGTCAGGGACTTGCGCGATTTGGACGCGGTGGCGCGGCGCGGTGACAAGGTACGGCTCACGATCCCCCTCTTCCAGGCGTGGATGGAGGCCAACCTGGCCGGACGGCGTCACCGGGCGGCCCACGAGGCCGGCCCCGGGCCGGACGCCGAGGGCAACGAGTGACCAGCGCCTTCCTCAGCCTGAAGCCTGTTTCCCAACCGGCGGACTTCATTGGCCGCAGGCATCACGTGCGGTGGCTCGCGCGAATGATCGGCGCCGACCGGTCTGAGTGCTGCTCCCTCGTGGGAATGTCGAAAATCGGCAAGACCTCCCTCCTAGCCTACCTCGCCCACCCCGATGGAGCCCGGGCGGACCTCAAGCCCTTGGCCGGTCGCAGTCTGTGGGCGCAGCGGTTTGTCGAGCGCACGGAGATCGCCGTTATCCCAATGCAGTCCCTGGTGGAACGGACCGCAACAGGCGTGTTGACGGCCGTGGCCCATGCCCTGCACGTGGCAGCCCATCCGCCCCCCACGAGGGCCGGGCCGCAACCCGACACCGAAGAGCGGTGGCGCAACATGTCCGCCAAGGCCCTCGCCCGCGAATGTGAGATGATCCTGGCGGAGTTCGTGCGCCGGGCCCCGTCCCCCGATGCGCGGGTAGCCATCGCCTTCGACGATGCCGACATTCTCCTGCGCGAGACCGGCTCCAAACTCAAGGGGCTCCTGCGCCACCTGGCCGCGGGACCCATGCGGGACGACCTGGCGGACCACCTGTCCTTCGTGATGGTCACCAGCGCCCCCCTGGCCCTCCTCAGTGACCCCGACGACGTGTCGGACCTCACAAACATATTCCCCGAGGAGCACCTAGGCCTCTTCTCCCCCGACGAGGCGCGAGAGTTGATTGCCCGGTCGCCTCTGGAGCCGTGGATTCAATCGACTCTCGACGGGGCCGCCGCCACCGGCCCTCGAGGGCCCCGGCCCCCACCGACCCTGGATGAAGCCGACGCGGAGTTCCTCCTCGAGGATGCGGGACGCCATCCGGACATCCTCAAGGTAGCATGCCGGCATCTCCTCGACGCCAAGACGCACCTCCAGAAGGGAGGCCAAGGCGATGTTTCATGGGCTGCTGGCCCGCGGGGCAGCCAGGGGTCGGCCGGCGCACCCCGGAGACCTCCGGCGGCGCTCCACACTGCGGCCCCAGAGATCCGTACTGCCCACGAGATCGTGGCGCGACGATTGCGCATGGATGGCCACGTAGGGGGGGTCTACAATGCGGTGATCCATCGCCTGCTGATGCAGCCTCACTTGTACCACACCGCCGTGGACATCGCCCGCGCCCGACGGTCTGCCGCCACCGGTGCGCGCCCCGGGGACCTGGGAGCCGTTGAATGGCGAACCATCAACGATTTGGCGCGGGCAGGAGTGGTGGACGACACCGCCGCCGGACCCCGGCTCTTCTCCCGCAGCTTCGAAGAGCATCTCCTCCTGTACGCCGCCCGCCACAGCGAGGTCCCGCCGGCGGCGGCCCAGATTCACGAGCTCCGGTACGTCCCCGGGCTGCGGGAGGTCCTCGTCGGCGATGGGCGGATCCGACTGACGGCCCTCGAAAGCCGCCTGATGGAACACTTTTGGGAGCGCTCGAATCAGGTGTGCGGCAAGGATGAGATCTTGCGGGCCATCTGGGGTCCCGGCCATTCCGCCACGGTCCTCGAGAAGGCGGTGAACCGCCTCCGAACCAAGATTAATCGAGAGTCCCACGGTGTCGACTACATCATGACCGTCCGCGGCGTCGGCTACATGCTCCGACCCCGGCCTTAGGGGGCCGGCCGAAAAGCCCCTTTGGCATTCGGCCCGCGCTGCATCGGTCC
>CAZXNP010000142.1:0-5839 GCA_964642035.1 uncultured Anaerolineales bacterium
GCCTGGAAAGGCTAACGTACGGTGGTTCATTCGTCCGTCTCCTGATTCAATCGCAAACAGATGATTTCGAACGGTCGGTAGTTCAACGTCACTCGACCTGCGTCCGATGGCAAACGCTGTAATTCATCCTCGAGGATATTTGTCTTCCACACGCTGCCAAACGGTAGGCCGACTTGCAGTGTTGCTTTACCACGCCGGCCGGTTGATTCGTACAATCGCACGATCATCCCCGTGCCGTCCTCGGTGGGTTTGACCGTATCGACAACCAGCTCGGGACAATCGACCGAGAAAAACGATTGTGGTTGTGCCGATGCCGGGCGGCAAGTCCACAACAGCGGAGCATTAAAACACGCCGCCTCGGCAACTGTATTCGCTTGCCGCCAGTCACCGGCGTGCGGCGCAATCGCGTAGGCGAAACTGTGCTCGCCCTGGTCCGCTTCCGGATCGGGGTAGGTCGGCGCGCGGAGCAGGCTGACGGTCATTACATCACGGTATGTGCTATAGCCGTACTTGCTCTCGGTCAGAAGCGAGACTCCGAAACCGGGCTCGGACAGGTCCGACCAACGATGACCGGTCACTTCATACTGAGCCGCATCGGCGTCCGAATTGACATGTGTCGGGCGTTCCGTCACGCCGAAAGGCATTTCGTACGTGGCATGCATCGATCGCACGGTCACGGGAAAGACGACCTTGAGCAACCGGTGTCGTTCGTGCCAGTCGGCGTGACAATGGAATTCCAGTCGATTCGACGCGGCATCCAACCGGACGGTTTGAATCATCCGGCTATTCCGACCGATCGATCGTTCGAAAACCAGCTCAACACGCAAAGGCGTCTCCAGCCTGACTTGCCACGCATGGGCCGGCGGACAATCGGTTCCGGTTTCAAGAATCGACGGTTCAATGTCCCAGGCGTCCCATTGAGTCGGATGGTCGTCGTGAAGCCGGAGTCGATTGCCGGGACTTGCGAGTGCCTCGCGGTTTGTCGGTTTGTGCAACAGGCTAACCAGATCGCCGTCGGTGGATAGGACAGCCTGCAACTGACCATTTTCCAGAATGATCCGTTGCTGCTGAATATCGAGGGAGACGCGATCTTCACACTCGATAACACGGCCAAAGCCCATGGCGGGCACGTCGACGCAAACCAATTCCCCACTCGGCGCCGTCGCAATTTCATGCCGGGCAACACCGAGTGTATTGAGCGGCCGCGATTCGCCGGAATCGGTTACGCAATTGGCGTCTGCCAATCGCTCGAGCAATTGATCACGCAAGTCGTTGCCGGTCTGAAGAATCCAGGCGTAATCATCACGAGCGTGGGCGTGAACTTCGCCGATCGACGAACCGGGCAGGATGTCGTGAAATTGGTTCATCAGCAACCGTTTCCACAACGCATCGACGCGGTCTTTGTCAAATCGGTGGCCGCATAATTGATCGGCCAAAACGCCGAGTAACTCGATGTCGTGGAGCAGCAATTCACTCTTGCGCAGACCGTGTTTCATCGCAGCCTGACTGGTGCACGTGCCGCGGTGGAGTTCAAAGTACAACTCGCCGATGACGGTAGGAATCGACCGCGTGTTCTTCTCCAGCCGATCGAAAAACTCTTCCGGTGACCGGATGGCCGAGCGAGGCACGCCCAGGAGATCACTGGTACGCTGCAACGTTTCCAACATGTGCGGTGTCGGTCCGCCGCCTCCGTCGCCGTGACCAAACAGGTAGTAACCGTCGGATCCCCGGCCGGCATCCTTATAGTTGGCCGCGTGATATCGCAACTCGGAAATCTCGCACGTGCCGTTGTATGTATCGGACGGCGGGAAATGGGTCAGCACGCGACTGCCGTCAGTGCCTTCCCAATAGAACGTGTGATGAGCCGGTATGGTGAAGCGGTTCCATGACAACTTCTGCGTCAGAAAACGATTGATTCCCGCCAGCTTCATGATCTGCGGCAACTGACCGTTGTATCCAAAAACGTCCGGATTCCACAGCTCGCGGCAGCGTTGGCCGAAGCGGGACTGGAAGTATCGCTGACCATACAAGAATTGTCGGCAAAGCGACTCACCCGACGGCAGGTTGCAATCCATTTCAACATACGTGCCGCCGGCAGGCACCCATTGCCCCGTCTTGACTCTTGCTTTGATCCGTTCGAAAAGCTCCGGGTGGTTCAGCTCGATGTACTCGTACAAATAGGCTTGCGAGCAGGCGAATTGGTAGTCCGGGTAATCTTGCATGTACGTCACGGCGGAGCTGAAAGTTCGCACGGCTTTGCGATGCGTTTCTTCAATCGGCCATAACCAGGCCACGTCGATGTGCGCGTGACCGATCGCACTCAAGTTATGCGTCACACCGCCGTTTCGCACGGACAACAAGTTCTGCAAGATTTCGCTCGCTTCCGGCCACGTCGTTCGGTCGGTTGGATCGAGTTGATTACAGACCTGATTCAAATCGTACAGAAGGCGTCCAGCCCATGCCGTGTCGAGTCCCGGCCGGACGACGGGACGTGTCACGCTGGAAGCTCGGGAAGTCTGAGGCGGTTCGCGATCCGCTTCCAACTCGGCCAGCACTCGCAGATCGTGATACAGCTTCCAAGCTTCCGGATCGAACACCCCGACGTCGCACGTTTCCAACCAGAATGGCGATCGGCGTCCCGGTTTGGGCCACGGGTATCCTGGATGCCCTTCCGGTCCCAAAAGGCGATTGCACGCCATTTCGATGTATAGAGTGAGTCGCTCACCGCCGGCTGCCGATTCGAGCAGCTTAGCTGATTCCCTTCCGGGGTTGAGGCCCTGCAGAGCGTACCCGTTGATCCAGACTTGCGCTTCGGAATGACTGAGCCAAATCAAATCGGCGCGACGCCCTTGCCATGTCTTGGGGACGGTGATTTCCAGACGGAACCAGAACGTGGAAAACACCGGGCCAAACGTCTCGCCCTTCGCGGCGGGACGATACGGCAGTTTCATGGCCTCGTCGAGCGAAATCCGGTCGACCGGCCCGGCCACTTCCAACTTATCCGGCGCGATGCGTTCGGAATACACAGCCTCGGCCATGCCTTGAACGCGTTGTTGGATCCGCTTATGAATATAGTCCTGATGACCGACAAACGGCGGTGAACCGGTCGGGTGAATCAATGAGGCGGCTGCGTCCGCACATACGCGATCACATTCACCAAAGCGATGCAATGCCGCCGATGTGTCATTGAACGCGATGTTATCAGGTTGTCTTCCTGGTTGGGTCAAAGTGGTTTCCTCTTGCGGCTGGACCGGTGGATTCGCCCGCGTACAGCGGGACATCGTTCGGGGTTAGCAACATCGAGCCCCGCCATTTCTTTCCACCGTTTATCATCCATCGGATGCACCGACTGAGCAGCGCTTCCGTATCGGGCATGCGAAGTGACGTCAGCGTTGGGCTGAGCCACGGTGCCAGCATTTCATCATTCACCGCGCAGACGGAAATCGCTTTGCCAACTCGCAATCCCCGTTGATCCATCGCCTTCTCAACGCCCAACGCGGTCCATACGTTGGTACACAGTACTGCGGTGTCTTGAAACAGCCGCTCATCCAGCAGACGCCCGAATTCCCGCTCGGCGAAGACGGCACCATAATCGATCGTATTGTCCTCGCCGGGGCAATCAAACAGATCGCCTTCAACTCGGCGTCTTATCTTCCAAGCCTGCCACACGTCGATGCGGCACTGAATGACAACGTTGCTTTTGCACGTGTTGAAGCAGGCAATTCGCCGGTGTCCTAATTCCTTGACGTAATCAAGCAGATTCCATATCGCCTGTTTGGGGAATAAACAGACGGACGGAATGCCGTTTTTCGACAGGTCCAAGTCCAACGAAACGACCGGGCACGCGCTGTTCTTTAGAGTCTGAACGGCTTCGGACGGCACTTCGCGTCCGGTCTGCATCAGGAAGACGCCGTCGAAACCCTTTAACACATCGGGGATGAGAACATCATTCCAATCCGTGAAGACGACCGGACGCAGGATGCCAGCCATTTCTCCCGCGGCCTTTTCCGCCGCCCATTGCCAGGCTTGAACGTCTTCGGAAATGACGGGCGGCATCAGAAACGCGATCTGATAGGCGGTCGCCTTCGTCTTCCCTCTTCCTGAAATCTCCAATCGCCCATGCGGTTGTCGGACTAAGACGCCTTTGTCGATCAAGTGTGTCAGCGCCCGCCTGGCCGTCATCCGGCTCACGCCGGCTTCTTCCGCCAGTTCGTTCTCGCTGGGCAGTCTGCGCAGTGCATAGTCACCGCGTGTGACACGTGTTTCTAACACGCTCGCGATACCCAGATATTTGTTCGAACTTCGTACTTTCACGGATCAACTTATCCCAATCATCGACGAACGCCTGTTTCGCTCAGCGAATTGGCTTTACCATGACTTCCGCCACCACGGGATCCACATCGGGACGCATAAATCCCAAACGCAAGTCGCTGCCGTTGCAGCGGCCGGCGAAGTTGGCGTCGTTTAAGTTAAAAACAACGGTCTTCCAGACGTCCGATTGTTTAACTTTGAATCGCGTTGCTTCCTTGAATACGCCGGCTCCTTTCGGATGCGTCGCGTTGACGCGTTTGTCACTGGAATCGTATTCCACCGCGACCGTCGTAGTGCCTCGATCCAGATACGTGATCGAAACCTGTACCTCAGGCTGATTTCCGTTACGAAACGCTGGGACCTTTAATAAGAAGTACAAATAGGTCGGCTTGTCCAAACGTCGCAACGCCTTCCAGGCGGAACGGCCCGTGACGTTGATCGGTGTCATCTGAGATTCTTCGTTCTCGTTCAGTACCTTGCCCCATTCCAGAAAGAACTTCATCATTTCGCGTGACGATTCGCCGTTCCAAACGCGACTCGTTCCATCCGCCCGAGCCGCTTCGGCGCCGACGCGGCATCGCGTGTGAATCCGCGAGATTTGAATACGATGCTCTGTCAGTCGACGTTGAGTTTCTTCACTTCTTCAAGATAGGGGGCATCGACCTTCTTTAGCCATTCGATCAGCAATTGCTTCATTCTTTCCCCCTGCGTGATGTAACGTTGTCGTTCGGGATTGTTGCCCAGCAGGTTGTTCATTTCGTACGGATCACTTTTCAGATCGTACAAGACATTCATGACCTTCGAATCGGATGCGTTGGGACAGTAAAACTTCCAACGTGGGGTCCGGATCATCAAATTGGGCTGGACGGGACCTCGCCAATTCCATTCGCTCACGGCGTATGCCTCGGCCGCGTTGACCGTTCCCTCGATATAACGACGCAGACTTTCGCCATCCGATTCCGCTTGACCGGCTTGAAGGTAATCCAAGATCGTCGCGAATAAGTCGATGTGCGAGACCGGCGCGTCGACGACCGTACCGGGTTTGATCCGGCCGGGAAATCGGATCAGCAACGGCACATGCACCGATTCTTCATAAAACACATTCTTTTCTCGCATTCCGTGGGCGCCCAGCATTTCGCCATGGTCGGACGTGAAGATCACCAGCGTGTTGTCCGCCAATCCCAATTTGTCCAACTTGTCAAGAATTCGGCCCAACCACACATCGATCTCTTTGACCAGAGCATAGTAGTTGGCGATCAGGTACTTGATCTTTTCGGGATCGGCGTACTGCGGCATTTGAGTGCGACCGTTTTCATGGACGTAGGGTGAATTGTCCATGGGGTCGCTGATGCTGGTCGGCGGGATCATATCCTTCGGGTTAAACATCGACGCATAGGGTTCCGAAGGCGTCATGGGCGAATGTGGAAAATGGAACGAGCAATGCAACGAGAACGGCTTTTTCTGTTTTTGTCGCGGGTTCCGGGCCGGCAAAGGCGTGTTTTCTTCTAAACCCGGTTCTAGGCGTTTT
>CAZXNP010000143.1:0-5824 GCA_964642035.1 uncultured Anaerolineales bacterium
ATCGCCACGACACTCAGCGGACAGTACTTCTGAGCGTGCTCGGCGCAAAAGGCGATGGTGTCTACCACCAGGCCCACCGCCGGACCGACGGGGAACACCCATGCCCCGCGGCCGATGTACTCCTTCAATATGTCGTTCTGGGCCGTGCCCCGGACCTCGGACAGGGGCAATCCCCGCTTGACCGCCATGGTGAAGTACATGGCCATGATCGGGGCCGCCAGGGCGTTCACCGTGAGGGACACGCTAATGCGGTCGATGGGGATGCCGTCGAAGGCCAGCTCCAGGTCGGCCAGGGTGTCCACGGCCATGCCAAGGCGCCCCACCTCCCCCTCGGCCCGGGGGTCCCGGGAGTCCAGGCCCATTTGCGTTGGCAGATCGAAGGCGACGTTCAGGGCGTTTTGCCCGTTCTCGATGAGGAACTTGAAGCGGCGGTTGGTCTCCTCGGGGGTGCCGAAGCCGGCATACTGGCGCATGGTGAAGGGCCGGCGGCGGTACATTAGGGGGTGGATGCCCCGGGTGAAGGGAAAGGCCCCCGGGGCGCCGAGGTCGACCTCGGGATCGATGCCGGCCGCATCCCCCGGGCCGTACACCGGCTTCACCTCGATGCCCGACTCCAGATGCACCGGCGGGACGCCATCGCCGCCGTCGTTGGCTGGACCGCTCACCGTCCCACCTCCACTCGGATGAAGGCCGCGATGTCGTCGAAGCGGCTGCCCGTCGGGAACACCCCGGCGGCGCCCAGGCCCAGCAAGACTTCCTCGTCGGCCTCGGGAATCTTGCCCCCCACGACGACGAGCTTGTCGCCGGCGCCGGCCGCCGCCAGGCCGGAGACGACCTTGCGGGTGATGTCCACGTGGGCACCGGAGAGGACGGACAAGCCGACCACGTCCACATCCTCCTCCACGGCAGCCCCCACGATCTCGTCCACCGACCGATGCAGGCCGGTGTAGATGACCTCGAAGCCGGCGTCCCTCAGGGCCAAGGCCACCACCTTGGCCCCGCGATCATGGCCGTCCAGGCCCGGCTTGGCCATCAGAATGCGGATAGGCCTGGCCACTCTCCCTCCCTCCTAGCGCTTCCGGGGCACGCCCATCTGCCGGGCGATCACCGTCCGCAGGATCTCCGAGGTGCCACCGCCGTAGAGTAGGAACCGGGCGTCCCGGAGATACCGCTGGGCGTCGTAGTCCATGGCGAAGCCGTAGCTGCCATGGATCCGGGTGCAGGCATCGGCTATCTCGTTGGCGACCTCGGTGGCGAAGAGCTTTGCCATGGCGGCCAGCTTCACGTCGCCGTGGCCCTGGTCCAGTTGCCAAGCCGCCCGCCACACCAGGCCCCGGGCCGCCTCCAGGCGGGTGGCCATGTCCGCCACCCGATGGGCCACGGCCTGGAAGGCGCCGATGGGCCGCCCGAATTGCCGGCGCTGGTTGGCATAGTCCGCCGCCGCCTCCAAGGCCGCCCGGCCCAGGCCAAGACCCAGGGCGCCTGTCATGACCCGGATCTCGTTCAACATGGACCCCAGGGCCGCGGACCCCGTCCCCGGCGCCCCGAGGATGGCGTCGGCGGCTAGCGCCACGCCGTCGAGGGCTACCTCGCTGGTCTCCGCGGCCCGGACCCCCAGCTTGTCGATCCGGCGGCCGACCGTCAGGCCCGGAGCTCCCCTTTCCACCAGGAAGAGGTCGATGCCCCGGAAGCCGGCCTCGGGATCGGTTTTGGCGGCCACGGTGAAGAAGTCGGCCACCGTGGCCGAGGTAATCCAGGTCTTCTGGCCGGTGATGACCCAGCCGTCGTCGGTGCGCCGCGCCCGGGTGCGCATCCCGCCCAGGTCGGAGCCGAAGTCGGGCTCCGTCATGGCGATGGCCCCGATCAGCTCCCCCCTGAGGGCCGGGGCCAGGAGCCGCTCCTTCTGCTCCGCCGTACCGTAGCGGTGAAGCATCGCCGTGCCCATGAGGCTCTGCATGGCCACGGCGGCCGCCAGGGACATTGAACCGGCGGCCAGCTCCTCCATCATGAGGCAATAGGTCAAGAAGTCGGCCCCGGCGCCACCGTCCTCCGGTGGGTAGCGGAGGGCGAAGTAGCCCCCGGCCCCGCACTTCTCGAAGAGGGGCCGGGGGAACTCCCCGGCCTCGTCAATGGTCTGGGCCACGGGCCGTACCTCCGCCTCCACGAAGCGGCGGACGCTGGTGCGGAAGCGCTGTTGATCGTCGGTCAGGGTCAGGTCCATGGTCGCTCCCCGGGTCCAGGGCCATCCCCGGCCGCCGTCGACGCCACCTCAAATCACTCCCGCGGCGGCCAGATCCGCGACGTCGCGGCCGAGGCCGCCCAAGATGGCCTGGTTGTGCTCCCCGAGTCGGGGCGGAAAGGTCATGGTCATCCCGGTGGAGAGGAGGTGGTCGGTGGCGACCGGTGGCCCCGGCACCGCGATCTCGACCCCCGTCCGGGGGTCCTGGGACCGGATCATTCCGCCGGCCACCTGGGGGTCCTCCGGGACCTCAGCAAGGCGCCGGACGGGGCTGACTGGCACCCCGATCCCCCGGAGCTCGGCCGCCAGGGCCTCGGTCCCGACGCCCCGGGTGATTGCTGCAATCTCGGCGTTCAGCTGCTCCTTGGCGGCAATCCGCCCGGCGTTGGTCTCGTAGGCCCCTCGGGCCAGGGACCGGAAACGGGGCAACCCGACGAGGGCCTGCCACTGGCCCTCGTTCCCCACGGACAGGTAGACCCAGTCGTCGGCGGTGGGGAACACTGACACCGGGGCGAAGAACTGGTGGGTGTTGCCCCGGCGCTTCACCGGCAGGGAAAAGCTGTGGCGGAGGAGGATGGGTGACACCATCCATGACACCGCCGACCGGTACATGGAGACGTCGATACGGGAGCCGGTGCCCGTGGCGGCCCGGCGGTACAGGGCCTTCATGACCTGGCCGTAGGCGTGCTCGCCGGACCCCAGGTCCACCATGGGCAGGCCGAAGACCAGGGGCGGGCCGTCCGCCTCCCCCGTCAGGTCCATCCATCCGGCCTTGGCCTGGAGAATGGGGTCGTAGGCGGCCTCATCGTGGTCGGGGCCGAAGCCGGTGATCCCCACCCAGATCAGGTCGGGCTTCAGCTGCCGGAGGGTGTCGTAGTCCATGCCCAGCTTGTGGTAGGAGCGGCCCCGCTGGTTGGTGGCAAAGATGTCGACGGGCAACTCCCGCATCAGGCGGTGCAACAGCTCCCGGCCGGTGGCGGTGGCCAGGTTCAGGGTGATTGACTCCTTGCCGAGGTTGTTGGGCAAGAAGTAGGCGTTCATGGCCTCTTCGGTATCCCCGGGGGCGGCTCCGGGCAGCACCTCGGGGCCGATCCATCGGTTCGGGTCGCCCCGGGGCGGGTTTTCAACCCTGATAACCCGCATGCCGTCCTGGGCCAGGCGCAGGGTCATGAAGGGCAGGGCTGTGGCCTGCTCCACCGATAGGACGGTGAGGCCCGGGAACAGCCCCGGGGCGCCGCCGCCATTGTCTTTAGAGGGCGGCAGAACGGTCACGGGCTGACTCCAGGACCTCCGCCAAGGTGGCCACGAAGGCCTCCATGTCCCCACGGGGGCCCACGCTCACTCGCAAGCCCTCGGGCAGCCCAAAGGCTGCCATGCCCCGGGTGATGTAGCCCCGGGCCAGGAGCGCTTGCTCCAACTCCACCACCGGGAGCGGCGGCGACAGGATTGTGACGAAGTTGCCTTGGCTCGGCAGGTAGTCCAGCCCCAGGGCCTCGAAGGAGGAGGACAGGAACTCGCGACCTTCCAACACGGCCCGTCGGTTGTCTCGCTGGTACTCTTCGTCGCCGAGGCTGGCCGCCGCCGCCGCCAAGGCCACGTCGCTGGTGTGGAAGGGGAGCTGGGCGTGGCGGAGGTAGGCGGCCAGTTCCCTCGGGGCCACCACGTAGCCAACCCGCATGTTGGCCAGACCGGCCGACTTCGAAAAGCTGCCCACGGTGAGAACCGGGCGGCCGCTGGCTATGTACGCGAGGCCGTCGGCGGCGTCGGGTCCCGTGACGTAGGCCCGGTACGACTCGTCGAAGACGATCACCACGTGGTCGCCGACCGCCTCCAGGAAGGCGTCGGCCTCGGTCCGGGTGATGATGTGGCCCGTTGGGTTATTGGGGGTGCACAGGAAAGCGATGCGGGTGTCGGAGTCGACGGCGTCGGCCATGGCCGCCAGATCGTGGCCCAGGTCGGCCCGGGGTTCCACAATGCGCGGCTCCCCGCCAAACAGGGCGGTGAAGATGTGGTACATGGGAAAGGAGGCCCGGCTCATCACCGTGTTGCCGCCGTCGAAAACGAAGGCCTGGGCAATCATCCGGAGGACGTCGGTGCCGCCGTTGCCGACGACGATGGAGTCGGGCTCCACCGGGGGCCCCAGGTGTTCCGCCAGGCGCTGGCGCAGGTGGCCGTCCATGGCGCCGGGATAGCGATGGGCCGAGGCGAGCATGTCCGCCGCCGCCTCCACTCCCCGGGGCGACGGTCCCGTCGGGCTCTCGTTCGATGCCAGCTTGATGACCCGGTCCAAGCCCAGCTCGCGCTTGGTCTCCTCAATGCCCTTGCCACCGATGTACAGGGGCACCTCCATCAGACGTTGGTTGAGGCGCACCCCGCTCATGATGTTGTCTCCGTGGCTGCATGGGTGGCTATTGCGGCGCCATCGCGGGCCTGGGCGCCTTCCGTCCCCGGGCCGGTCTTCCCCGGTGGGGCAGCGGCGGCCTTGTCCAGGGCGGCCAGGACTCGCTCCGGGGTCATGGGTAGCTCGACGAGCCTCACTCCCACCGCGTCGAAGATGGCGTTGGCGATGGCCGCCGCCGTGGGGGTGCCGCCGATTTCCCCCACTCCCTTAGCCCCGAAGGGTCCGCTGGGGTCGTCGGTCTCGACGATGAAGGTGTCGAGGGCGGGCATGTCGGCGCTGGTGAAGAGACGGTAGTCCAGGAGATCCGGGTTCATGATTCGCCCCTCTTCCACCTTGAGCTCTTCGGTGAGGGCGTACCCGAGGCCCATCTGGATGCCCCCTTCGAGTTGACCCTCCACGGCCATGGGGTTGATGGCCCGGCCCACGTCCGCGGCACAGGCCAGGCGCAGCACCCTCACCAGGCCGGTGTCCGGGTCCACCGCCACCCGGGCCATCTGGGCGCCGAAGCTGTACGTGTCCGAGATGTTGCCCTTGAAGGTGTCCTTGTCGACCAGCTCAGTGGGGGGGTCGCACCAACCGGTGCCGATCACGTCCTGGCCCCCGGACTGGAAATGGCGGTGCCGCACCACCTTGGCCACGTCGACCCGGTGGGCGTCGTTGCCCCTGACCGCCACGGCGCCGTCCCGGGCCACGAGATCGGCCGCCGGGGCCTCCAGCATCCCGGCCGCCGTCTCGAAGATCTGCGCCCGGGCCTCGGCGGCCGCCATGTGGGCCGCCCTGCCGGCAATGAAGGTAGTGCGGCTGGCGTGGACCCCCACGTCCCAGGGCTTGACGTCGGTGTCGCTGTTCACCACCGAAACTTGGTCGAGGGCCACTCCCAGGGTCTCGGCGACGATCATGGCCAGGGCCGTCTCCGACCCCTGGCCGATCTCGGTGGACCCGGTTATGAGGGTTACATGGCCGAAGTCGTCCACCTTGACGGTGGCGCCGCAGCCATCGCTGCGGTAGATCCTGGCCCCGCCGCCCACATTGAGGGTGGTGGCGTAGGCGGTGCCGAACGTACAGGCTCGGGGCACCTGGGTCTCGATGTGATCGAGCTGGCCGAGTGTGCACAGCGGCCCCATCTGGGTTTCTTCGTCGCTCGGGTCGCCGATCGTGATGCCTTCGGCGAGGGCCGTGAGCTT
>CAZXNP010000144.1:0-5798 GCA_964642035.1 uncultured Anaerolineales bacterium
TGGAAGTTTGGGCCAAACCTTGCAACCAAGAGGCAAGGCTTTATCAGATGTTTTTCCATTTGGTGCATACGTGAAAACACCTTTTTTAATATTTTCTTGTTCGTCGCTACCACCTATGTGGGAATACGGAAATAAACGCAACATAAAAATATTGAACAACAAAGTTGAAATTGCAAAATTTTCATCTTCAATAGTTCTTAAATAAGAAGAATAATTTAAACCTTGTCGATTTAATGGTGTAAAATTAGTATCACCAACCGGACAAGGGAAACTCTCTACTTGAAAACTATCCGTATCAACGAAGAAAATATAGGAATTTGAAGTAATTAAAATATTTGATGGTTGAACGTCACCAATAATGACATTGTAACTATGCAGTTTTTCAACTACATCCAAAATTTTCAATGCTACTTTAACCAAATCAATTGTTTTAAAATTTGGAAAATTTGAATGAACTTTATCTAAACCAATAATTGAATGTAATTCTTTTGCAGTATCGCCAACCCTTTTCATTAGATAACCAACGGGTTCATTATTTGAGTTATAAAGTAAAGAAATAGGCCAGCAAACAGATTTAATATACATTTTATTTGATGCCATCAATTTCAGTTTTCTCATTTTTAAATCTGTAATCTTATCTTTTTTATAAATTTTTGCAACCATTCTATGGTTTACTAAATAAATATGTGCTTCTGCACCCCTGCCAATCTCTTTTGTTAGTTTATATTTATAATTATCTTCATCAAAAACAATATTATTCTCTTTAGGAATTAACGTTGTATTTAGTGATTTTGCTTTATTTAAGTTGGTAAGTTTAATTGATTTATTAAATGATTTAGAAATTGTGTATTCGTACGGCATTCCTTTATAATCGTATCTTAAAACTTTAATACCTTTAATAAGCCTTTTTCCAGATTTGCTAAATTCAGATGATTCACTGCTGTTTAGTTTTAGTATTTCGGTTGATAAACCATTGTCAAGAGTAATTAAACATAGTTTATATTGAATACGATATTGATTAAAAATAAAAACAAAATTGTTATCTGTAATTCTATCGTTTTTTGCAGTTTTAAAATTTTTTGCAATTCCTTCGTTATAAAGTTTTATAAATAGATTTTCACCATTAATTGCAGAAGTCCTTGTCTCTTCATCATCACTTTTTTGAAGCCGTTTTAATTGGTTTATTACAGATATATGGACCAATAATTTATTATCGTTGATTTTTGGTGTAAGATGCTTAAAAAAGGGTTCTGCCTTTACATTCATAAAAGCACAAGTATCGACAAATATTTTGTAATTTTTTCCTATGTCTGATAGATTAACCATATACTATTTTTTATGCAACCCAACGAATAAACTCACCGGAGGACGGCGACTCCATTCCACTAAATTTTCTTGTTACACAAACCTTCATTTCGTCTCCAAATCTAAAATTCACCGCACAAGTTTAGCCGTCCGGTGGAGTGAGAGTTAGATGTTTTTTTATAGCAAACAGTCACCATTTTTCTATTCTATCATAAAAGTCTTTAAAGGATGGTCTCGCAGTGGTTGGTGCATCTGAAGAAAACCGTCCTTCAACAAATTCCTTTCTCAATTCAATTTTTACCCAAACATCACCTGCCTTTATTAAACGATTTAGGAAATCTTTCGTAATTAAGTAACGTTTTGATGACCAGTTTGAGGCTGGAATATAAATACTGCTACCATAAAAGCCTGATTCAGTTTCTATATCAGTCAGATTATCTATAGCACTAAAACTCTCTAGTTTACCATCAATATTAAAGTGAAGAGATTGACCTCCTGAAAAACTATGTGCTCCTTTTACAACTGCAATTAAAACTATAGTAGAATCTGGCATTTTTGAGTTCTTGAATAGTGCTAATTTTATTGGACTGTTATATAACCAAGCTGGTTCCATATTTATCTGCCTAGAACCATCGAAATTAGAAACAGAATCACTGATATATCCCGGCATACCAGGTGTGGCACACCCATCAAAAATCAAAACTATTATAGAAATGACTAAAGTATTTACAATTTTTTTCATATTTGTTCCTCCTTTGAAAAACGCCTAACGCCTAAACTCACTGGCGGACGGTGTATCCTGACAACAGGCTTCAGTAAAAACACAAAACTTTATTATCCAAAAATTCATCACTTAAGCTACCAGCATAAGCCGTCCGGTGGAGTGAGGGTTAGTAGGCTGATTATTAGTCTACTTCAACATCAAAAGAACCCAATGTCATTGCTCTTATTTGTGCACCAGTAGGTATTGAGCCATCATCGCCAGTGTTTAAAAGAGCAAGAGGGCAAAGTATTATGCCAACTGCCACTGTTGCACCAACTTCGGATTTTGCTTGATTAGACATTGAGCCAGACAAAGCAATGTTGGTACCATCAACGGCAACTGTCGACCTCAGTGCTATCACAAGTATACCTGCAATTCCTGCCATTTGACCACCTTTGGATTCTTGGACAGAACCGTAAACTGGCACACCGGCTTTAATTACGGTTTTACCTTTTACTTTAACATCCTGCGCAACATTAAGAATTACTTCTTGTCCCAATGATAATTGACCGCTTGAAAGTTGACCAACTGTTTTTACCGGAACCACCGTGCTATTCGGTATAGTGATTGTTTCAGCAAAAACAAAAGATGAAACTAACAAAACGACAGTCAGTTTTACTGTTGTTTTCATTTTTCATTTCCTTCCGTTTTATTTGTCAATGAACTAAAGGGAAAGATGATATAATACACACCTAACCCACCACTTAATCCGGTAAATAACCGAATGATGTTTGTGCTTTCATAAGAAGTCCAAAGCTGTATTAGACCGTCAAGCACACCTGGAACAAGCAAGCCTATTCCAAAGATTAATCTTTTATAATATTTGTATTGTGAACGAAACAATAAAAAACCAAGACCCAAACCAAAATAACCACCAAAACAACGACTGCAAAGGGCAAATGGTCTGTTCAAAATCCACAAAGACCTTGTTGGATATTGATGACAAATTGGAGATAGGAAAGAATATATTCCTTCACCATTTGGATAACCAAAAACGGTTTGAATTACTGGTGCACTAATAGCAAGCAAGGGTATTCCTAAAAAAAATGAACCAAGCAAAATTCTTAACCCTAAATCAATTTTTTGTAAATATTCCATTTATTCTCGATTCATTCAGCCTACTAACCTGTGTGAAACTTTTTACCATAGAAGTTTCCTTAATCAAATGTACGTTTGTTTCACACCAAAACATCAAAATCATGCTCCCAGCTTTTCACGTCAGGTTGAGCGTGTGTTAGACGGCCATTTAATAATAATAACATCATAATGCGCAGTAATACCTATGAAGTATTATTTTGAATCATAAGTATAATTCTTACCATCAAGATCGCGCGTATGTATACCATCTGATTGCTTATATTCTAACCGTTCTTCGTCTTTATAAAGATGAACCCAGTTACAATCTTTTTGAATGTCATAAGCACCATCGGGACAATCAGAAACACAATAAACATTATACAATGGAAGATTATTTATCATACCTTCATAAATCCTTACCCATTTGCAATCGATGTAACCTAAATCTTCTTCAGGTGTTGATTTACAACTAACAAATAGTAAAGTTATAATCCCAATTGCCATAAGAACTCTAATTATCTTTTTCATTTTCTTTTTCCTTTATTAGCTAAAATCTATATAACGGAATATAACCGGTACTATACTTTTCACCGTAGACTTCCTCTTTTCAAGTTTATGATTGTCATAATGAGAAATTCTATGTTCATATTACTGATATTTCGTGTACGGTAGAACTGGGTATTAAAGAACGTTATATTACTCATTCAAATATTTCTTAATTATTCTATAAAATTCGATAATTAAATGGTCAATTGCGTTAATTATTTGTGTTTGTGTAAATGATGGTACACCTGTTTTTTCAACTAATTGATCGATTGTATTTCTATCTGGATTAATATCTCCAATACTTCCGATTGGAATATTGTAAAATAAATATTTTGTCAATTCGTAATTATTATTATAATCCTTGAGTTTTTGAAATTCAACTGAATATTTTTCTTTGAGTGACTCAACTCGATTTATTTCACTTTCTGGAAACTGGGTCGGAATACCAGTTGGATGTAAATACTTTATTGAACCCACCTCTTCGTCGATAGCTGCTCCATCTGTTCTATAAAATTCGTGATGAGCGATCAACTTGTGTCGATAAAGAACAATACAATATGCTTGCAGAATTTCATTAGTATTTATTTGATTATATGGCTCTATTTTCCGACCAAGAAAACTTCTCAAAGTCAATTTTCTATTACCGGTCAATTCACCAATAAAAACATTAATAAAAATACTACTCAACAAGTACGATGTTTTTAATAATGTAATAAGTTGACTATCGTATTGCCACAATTCCGAAACTTTTCCTTTTTCTCCAGACTTGATAAGTTTAAAAGTTTTATTCCCTGCTCTTTTTTCACTTATATTGTTTGAAACGACAGACACATTTATTAAATCTTCATATGTACCAAGTACTTTTGAAAAATCAAAATGCGGTATATAATCCTTAATGGGCTTAAAAATATTGTATTGTATGTTTCGAATATCCAAACCCTAATACCCTCTAACGAATGAAATAACCTGCGTGAAAATTATTACTGCAAGCCATTTCTTTACCCAAATTTACTTTCATAGAACTACTAAACATAAATTCACGCTGCCACTATTTCACGTCTGGTTGGGTGTTAGAGTGCCATTCGGGCTCACTTCTTTTCCCACTTTGTACCCCACAACGCGTATTCTTGAACATTAAAATCTTTAAGTCCACTTGGAGTAAAATTTGCTATCCCATATGCCATACTATTTGTGTTCATTTCCGGCAAATAGAGAAAAACTGTAAATTCTTTCCAAGATTTATTTCCATCCTTCCAAATTGATAAAGCAACATCTTTGATTTTTTGTTCATTTGGTTTTTCTGAAACATTCAACAAAACACGATAGGTCATTCGTGATGTTCCCCTATAACTTTGGTCTTCCTTTTTCACTATTTTGTAAGATAACAAATTTTCTATTGTTGCTGTTTTTGTTGAATTGCTTTTTGGTGTAGGATATAGAAGAGAAGCATGAACAAATCCAATTGCATTAGATTCTCGTCTAAAAATTTCGTCTGTTTCAAAAATTGCGTACCAACCATCCTTTAAAAAATCAGCCTTAACTTTTTGGTTTAGTTTAAGTTGAGATACTATTTTTGATGATGTGTTTCTTGATTCTCTAACATTTGCTACGGAACGAGTATATCTAACTACACCCCAATTATTAGGTGAGACATTTTTCGATTTTGATTTAGATAAATTTCTTGCCGATTTTACGATTGAAGTCATTACCCAACCCACCGTATAACCATCATTGGCAGTATAAGATATTTTCGTCCATACTTCCAAAATACCCTTGGTATCTAAAATTTTTACTTGTGTGTTTTTACTTAAAATTCCGACCATATTCATAATTATTTCTTCAGAAGTAGGATATGTCTGGGGTGTACGCATTACAGGGATAGCATCGCTCAAAATTATCCAATTTTCACCGGGTGCAGCATATAAAAATTTGTCCTGACCAATAAGAAAATTAACTGAAACCACAAGATAGATTAATGATAGTATTGTGATTTTTTTCATAACAAAGACCCTTTCTTTGATTTGTTCATTAGATGGCACTCTAACTACAGTGATAAATCTAATCCGCACGAAAGAATGTAAGGACGATTACAGAAAAATGTGTGTTG
>CAZXNP010000145.1:0-5796 GCA_964642035.1 uncultured Anaerolineales bacterium
GTCGGCGGTGTGCGCGGCGCAGTGCGCCCCGGCGGCTTCGCCCCCCTGGCCCTCGGCCCTGGCGGTGGCGGCGCCCGCCGACAAGGCCTACGTGGCCTCCCTCGTGCCGGGCTTCGCCTTGGTCACCCCGCCGACGCCCCGGCCCACGGTCACCCCCGGGGGGCCCCCGGTGACGGCGGCCCCGACGGGCCAGCCACGTAGCCCCCACGGCGCCAACCTAGCGTCCCCTGGCCGCCGCCCCGAAGCCTCGCCGCGCACGACCCCGCCGCCGGACGCCGGGCGCCTCCACGTGGTCAGCGTCGCCCCCGGCGCCACCCCGGCGGAGTTGGGGGTAGTCGACGTACCTGGGCCCCTGTCCGCCGTGGCCGTGGATGCCAGTCACGGCCGCGTCTTCGCCGCCGGCACAAATCCCGGCGGCTACTTGGCCGTCGTTCAGGCCTTCGACGTCTCTGATCCGGCGGCGCCCAGACGTATCGGTAGCCACCCCATCGTGGCCGACGATCTCGTTTTCGAGGGGGGTCTCCTCTACGTGGCCGCCCTCACCGACGGCTTCTGGATCCTGCGGCCGGTGGCCCCGGGGGACGTAAGGGCGCGCCTGTACCTGCCCCGGGGCCTTGTCCCCAGCGACCCGCCGGTTATGTCGACTTTATCCCCCCAGAGATCCACTCATTGATCCAGCGCCGATCGTCGTCGGAGAGGACCATTTCCATCTCCTGACAGCGCACCTCGACACTCTGGGCGAACTCGGCTGCCAGGCTCGATGCCGAGTCGGCTTCCTGGTCCGCCGCGAATCGATGGCCTGAGTACACCAGGCCCTTCAGGACGAAGGCCACCGACGACCGGGGGATGGCCGTGCCCTCCTCTATGCACCTGTCCCGGGCCGCCTTGGAGGTGCGGGTGAGGTGATACCCGTTTTCGGCCACATACTCTGACACTGTTTCGAAGAGCAGGGCGTACTCGTCAGGTGACAGCAGCGGAGTGCCGGTGAGGCGGTGAACTCGGCGAGCAGTATCGGCCAGCTCCGCCGGGTAGTCCTCGAAGCCGCTCGGCGTCTGTAGACTCCCGGAGTACTGCGGCGCGGCCACCGGGGCGCGGTCCACGGTGCCGGCCTCCGCCTCATCGCGGCCGTCGAGGGCCACGTGGCGCACGAGCCACGACCCCCCGCCCTCGGCCAGGCGAAGTTCAGGCGATCGATCCACCACGGCCTGGGTCAAGCGCCTGAGGGACCAGTAGCCGAGCCAATTGCTCTCGGGCGTGAACTCCGAGAACTGCTTGTACAGCCCGGGCAGCTCGAGGGCCTGCACTTCCCCGTCGAGCTGAACCCTCTCGAGGAGAACACCGGCCATGTTATCCAGCACCTCGTCCGACGCCTTGACGCCCACGGCCGGCCGGAGGGGCCTTAGGTCCGACGAGATGCCCAACGCGGCTTCGATGAAGGTGTCTTCGTCGATCACAACGTCGGCCGCGGACCGGTAGGCCTCGGCCGCCGGGCCCAGGATCGCGGCGGCGGTGCGCCGGTCGTGGGCGCGCAGCCGAAGCAACACCGGGGTGAAGTCGGCATCGCCAGACAGAATAATGAACTCATCGAAGCGGGTCTCGTGGCGCAATGTATCGAGGATGTCCATCACCATGTGAATGTCCGCCGCCGTCTTGCCATGGGTCGTCAAGGTCGGCGTGTCAATCACGTGGAACGCGGCCCGAGTGAAGTACGGCCGGTACGGGTGGAACCGCTTCGGGTTCATGTAGCATCGGCGCACCAACACCGAGCGCTCGTCCCCGGGCTCATCGGAGTCAACTTCGTTCACCATCCCCTGCTCGATCCACTCCAACCACTGGCCGGGGTTTGTGGCAAAGCGCTCGGCAGCCTCGGCGTCGATCTTTTGCAGACCTATGAATATGTTGTCGAAATCTACGAACAATGCAGAGCGAATTCTATCCACCCACTCATCCACTGCGTGAGTCTCCTGTACCGTTCACGGCGGCCACGGCCATCTAAGCCGGGCCGAGTTGGGAGCATCATGGCGCCATGAGTTTAGCCTTCGGGAAGGCCCGGCTCCAACCCGCGCGACGGCGGCTCAGGCCCCCGCCCTGGGGTCGATGCTGCCCCGGATGACAGAACGGTCCGGGCCCCGCCTCGGACCCGGACCGTTCCGCCTGCGGAGGTGCGCCGCAACACGCGGCGCGCGCAGGCTATTCCACGGCCCCCCGATCATCTCGCGAGACCACACCCGAGTTGCCGGCCCACGGTAGGAAGATGCGGGCCCTGCCCTCGGGAGGCGGCGGCGTTGGCCGGGGAGTCGGCTCGGGCCGATCCAGCACTGCCTCGGCAACGATCTCGTGGCCGTTTGGCGTCGGTAGTGTCACCCGCACCCTGACGACATCGGAGAAGGTCCAGTTGGCCCGGGGCGGAATGTCCCGCTGGCTGAACTGGAACACCCCCAAGCCACTGGTGGTCTGCTCGACTTGCAGGAGCCGCCCGTCGGTCAGCTCGAGGTCTATCCGCACCTCCCGGTCGGGTGGCGCGGATCCCGCGACGCCGCTCGCGTCGCTGAAGTCGAAGCTCAGGTCCTCAACAACGATCTCCGGATTCTCCCCCGAGGCGCTCAACCGCACGGTGTCGCCGGGATCGCTCATGACCCCCGAGAACTCCAGGCCGAAATAGCCATCACCGTCGGCTTGACCCTGGGCCCGGGCCTTCTCGCTGCCATCGGTTGCCAGCAGGACCGCCGACACTTCCGACAGGGGATTGGCGCGGCCGGTCAGGCGGGAGGTGTGCACGAACACCTGGCCCAAGGACCGGAAGACGTCCCTGTAGAACCGGTGGCCGCTCTCCAACTCGAAGGAAATCTCGAATCCGTCGCCGGGATCCATGGCGGACGGCCTCAGGGTGAAGGTGCCGTCGCCCCGGGTGCGGGTTACGCTGGCCGAGGTGAAATCGCGGTTCGCCGGCCCCAGGCAATTCGTGGCCGGCACGAAAACCGACACCCGCTGCCGGGGCGGTCCCTGGCCGGTGACGATACCCTGGGCCCAGTCAACGTTCAGCGTGAGCTCGGGCAGGGTAACCTCATAGGCCTGGCCGTTGACGGTGGCCCGCACCGTCTGGCCGGCGGTGGCCGCCACCGCCCCGCCGGCGGCATCGGCAAGGCGCAAGCTGTACTGGGTGTTGGTGCGGGTCGTTGCACCCCCGGACGCCACCGGCGCCCCGGCGTCGAGGAGCTCGGCGTCTACCCGCGCCCGAGGCGGAGCAACGCCGCAGACGTTGTCGCCCCCGTGTTGCACGTTTACCAAGGGTACCGCTGTGTTGCGTATGGCGATGTGGCCCACGGGCAGCCTGTAGATCCCCAGGAGCCTGGTCCCGGGGTCGAGCTGCACGTTCCCCGGAATCTGGGCCGAATAGGTGTCGTCCGGCGCGATGTCCGGCTGTATGGCCGCAAACCCGCCGCCAGGCCCCAACTCGATGAACCCCTCCAGGAGGTTCACCTGCAGCAGACCGCCGTAGGTGGCCCGGCCCATGATCCGCCGGGCCTCGGTGTCCCAGTCCAGGGACAGCTCAGGCACCGTCATGGACAGCACTGGGCGATCGGGGTCGGCCGTGAAGACCCGTACCTCATCCCCCACTGCCGGCTCCACGGGCTGCCCCCGGGAGTCGACGAAATCAACCTCGAAGAGGGCCCGATCGTCGGCGGTGGCGGCGCCAAAGGCCTTGCGCCCCGCCGGGCCGACCAGCTCCGCGGTGACCCCCACCAAGGGCTCCCACGACCCGTCCAGGGCCGCCGAGTCCAGATTGAAACGCAAGCCGGGGACGATGCTGTTGCTGGTGACGATGTGGCCGTCCACCGTTGTGGTCAGGCTCACGAAGTCGTTGTACTGCAGGTCGAAGTCCTCGAAGTCGTGGGCGAAGATACCCCGCTCGTCGGCCATGACCGTCACCCGAGTCGTGTCCCCGGTGAGGGGCCGCTGCACCACGATGTCGACCTCGTAGCCGGGGTTCGTCTGACCAGAAACGGAGTCGTCGGCGATCCGCGCCACCCCGGACAAGGGGGGCACCTCGAGGGTGATGCTGTCGTCGCCCACCTCGGCTTTGATAACGTCCGAGGCCTGAACGGCCACCGGCTGCGCCGTGACGTCCTCAAGGCCCACGAACCACCGCGGCAGGGTGTTGCCCTGGCCGCCGAAGCCGAAGCGGCCAGCGAAGCCCCCGGCCTGGGCAACGGTGTCGCTGCCGGAGGCCACTTCGCGGCCGCTGAAGTCTTGAACGCTGATGTCCGCTCGCCGGCCCGACGGGCCGTTGCCCGACAGGAAGGAGCTGCCGATGACAACCTGGAGCTGCACGGCGGACCAGTTCATGAAGAACTCGTGGCCGCCGGCGGCCTGGATCGCCACCTCGCCCATCATGGGCCGCTCGATGTCCACGGTGCCGCTGAAGTCAACGCTATAGGTGTCGTTGGCCAGGGCAGTGGTCTCCACCACCGGGGCATCGGCACCGGTGCCACCGGTCACCCAAACCTTGCGCTCCGCGGGGGCCACCCCGGACACCGTGTTTGCCGCCGGATCGGTGGTGGCCGACAGCTCGGGCACCAGCAACAGCACCGGGTCGCCGGCGCTAAACTCCACCTCGAGAATGTCGGTGGGTTCGATCCGCACGTCGTCCACAGCGTCGGTCAGATCGATGCGGTAGGCGCCGGAGTTGTTGATGCGCCGGACCTCCTGGGCCTTCAGCGTATCGTCGGCCGTGGACAGGGTGATGGTAATCGGTGCTCCGGGCACCCCCACACCCTGGACCACCGAGCCCTGCACCTGGGCCCGGATCTGGGGAACGGCTTCGATGGCCCGCACCCGCACCCCGGGCGCCAATTCGACCGCGGCCATGGCCCGCCAGCCGGCGCCAAGGTCAGCATCCCCGGCGAAGCTCACCTGGAAAGTGCCGTCGGGGCCCACGGTGGTTGCCCTGGAGAACGCCTTGTCCCGGGGCGAGATAGCCGTGACAGTGAGGGCGGCTCCGGCCGGCGCCTCGCCGGACACCTCGTCGGCCCCTTGGTTCATGGCGATGGTGATGGCCGGCACCGTGATGGAAACGGCGGTGGTAGGGCCAAGGACGTCGCTCGTGTAGCGGATGCCAACCTCGTCCCCGACGACTATGGGCGGCCGCCGGGCGCTGAACCGGCCGCCCCCGGGAACCTGAAAGTCGGTGTCGCCGAGGATTTCGCCATCGACATTGAACTTCTGGGTGCCATCCTGGGCCACTACGGTGATGCCGGCCTCATTGCCCAGGGTGGCGGTACCACTCACCGAGCGACCGCCGATGGTGATATCGGCGCCGAAGGCCGCAAAAAGAGCCCCGAAGTTATTGCCGTCGGCGTCGGTGAAGGACACGAAACCGGCGTCCCCGGATGCCACGTCGGCGGTGCCGGCCAAGTCCCACATGAAGTTGCCGCCGGCATCGGCCGCCAGGGTGGTGGTGACCACGCTACCGCCGGAGGCAACCTCCGCCGATAGCGACGCCCCGGCGGGGGCCGTACCCAGCACCTGGTCGGTGGTCGGGTCGACATCCACCGCCAGGGACGGGATCGTCACGGTGATGCCCTGGGTGTTCACTTCAGCCAGATTCAGGCGGTCACCGGGTCTCAGGTAGAAATCGAAATTGGGCCGGCCGGGCTGTCCGGGTTGCCCCGGGCCCCGAGGACCGCCGAACCGGGCCGGCCGCAGGGTGATAGCAATTCGGCCCTCGTCGTCGGCCACGCCATTTCCCACGGCCTTGACGCCGCTGTCGCCGGTGAGACGAGCGCTCACGGCGGT
>CAZXNP010000146.1:0-5782 GCA_964642035.1 uncultured Anaerolineales bacterium
GCGAGCAGCGGTTTCGCGAGCTGCTCCAGGTGTTGCGGCAGGCCCCGGCGCCCGCGCGGCTTCGCCAGCCGCAGGGCGCACCCCCGGTGACATGCGCCTGGACCCCCTTTGGGAGCGGCCGGCAGTCCGTCCCCGCGTCACGCCCCGCGCCAGCTTGGCTGCCAGGGCCCGGGAGTCGATCCTAAGGCGATCTGCGAACTCCGCCACCCAAGCCGCTTGGCTCACGGGGTCCGGGATCGTCGCCAAGATCGGTGCTAGACGCCGCACGGCCTCGGTCTTCGCCACCGGGGTATCCAGATCCAGCTCGGCCGTCAGCACGTTGAACATGAAGCCCAGCACGGGCTGGGCGTCGGCCACCAGCTGCCCCCAGCCCGCCGGGTCATCGCGAATGAACTCGTCGGGATCCCGACCCTCCGGCAGAGTCACTACCCGGAGGTCGACCTCCATTCGATGCTCGTAGCGGATCAGACCCTTGGCCGTGGGCACGGGCAAGACATCCCCCGCCGCCGCGTCCCGAGCCACATCCAGACCGCGCACCGTGGCCTGGGTGCCGGCACTGTCGGCATCCAGGGCCAGGATGACGGTGTGGGCGTACCGCTTCAAGGTCGACAAGTGATGGCCCGTGAGGGCCGTGCCCAGGCTGGCCACCACGTTCCGGAAACCGGCCGCGTGGGCCCGGATGACGTCGGTGTAACCCTCCACCACCACCGCCGTGTCCGCCTCGCGAATCGCCGCCGCCGCCCGGTCGAGGGCATAGAGCAAGCGCCCTTTGTCGAAAAGCTCCGTCTGGGGGGTGTTCAGGTACTTCGGTTGGTTGTCCGGGTCGATGGCCCGAGCACCAAAACCAACCGGCCGTCCCCGGGCATCCCGGATCGGGAACACGACTCGGGCGCGGAAGGTGTCGTACACACCGCCGGCGTCCCGCTCCCGGGCCAGGCCCGCCGCCACCATCTCGTCCTCGCTGAACCCGGCGCGGCGCAACTCATCGCCGAGGGCGTTCCATGCATCCGGCGCCCACCCCAGGCCGAAGGCCGTCGCCACGTCGCTGCCAAAGCCGCGGCCCGAAAGATATGCCCGGGCCGCTTCTCCCCCGGCGCCGCTGCCCGAGCCCACCAGCTGGCGGTGGTAGAAACCGCCGGCCGCCTCCAGGGCCTCCCGCAGGCGCCCCCGGCGATCCTGGCGCTGCTTCAGCCGCGGCGACGGCGGCTCCAAGACCACCCCCGCCCTCCGAGCCAGGAACTCCAGGGCGCCCCGGAAGTCCAGGTTCTCGATCTTCATCACGAACTCGAAGGCGTCGCCGCCCGCGGAGCAGCCGCCAAAGCAGAACCAGCGCCCTTCGTCGGGGTACACGACGAAGCTGGGGGTCTTCTCGCCGTGGAAGGGACACAGACCCTTGAAGGTGCGACCGGCCTTCTTCAGGGTCACGTAGTCCGAGACCAGGGCGACGATGTCGGTCCGATCGCGGACCTCGTCAACGCCGGCCATGGGCGGCCCAGTATACACGTGATCCGTCACCGTGGCTCCGTGCGCGGGCAGGGCGGTCCGGCGGTGCTACACTCCCGCCACACCGGGGGACAAGCCATGCCCAACGCACAGATCAACGACTCGGCGCCGCTCGGCGGCCAGGACAACGACACCGGCGCCGGCGGCGTCCGGGCGGGTCATGCCTCAGAGCTCATGGGCGCGGCCTTCGCCGTGGCCCTGGCGGCCCTGGCCCTCTTCTCCTACGGCCCGAGCCTCCGGGGCGGCTTCGTGGGCGAGGACCGCCCGCGGATCCAGATGAACCCGGCCCTTCTGGACAGCAGCCGGCTCAGCCACGCCCTAATCGCCGGCGAGGCGGCGCCTGGGGCTGAGTCGTCGGACCGCCGCGAATGGCGTCCGGCGGCCCTCATGTGGCGGGCGGCAAACGCCCGCGCCTTCGGCACCGACGAGGCGGTCGGGTGGCGCTTGGTGGCCCTAGCTCTACACCTGGCAACCGCCATGCTAGCCTACGCGCTCCTTCGCGCCCTCGGGTCTTCTCCTCCGGTGTCCGCGGGGGTGGCCCTGCTATTTGCTGCCCACCCGGCCTTGGTGGGCGTCGTGGCGTGGCCAAGCGGCTCTGCCGTAGCCCTCATGGGCACCCTCGCCGTCGCCGCCCTCCTAGCCTTCGTCGCGGCCTGGCGCGAGGGTTCCCGGCGCGCCCTGACCCTTTCAGCCGTGCTCTACCTCGCCGCCATGCTGGCCAGCCCGGCGGCCATTTTCCTCCCCCTGGCGGCCCTGGCGGTCACCGTCGCCGTGCCCGGCGGGGCGGGCACAGGCGGTGGCCGCAAGGCAGCCGGCGCCTTGGTCCCCTTCATCTTCATGGCCCTGGCCTACCTCGCGGGCAGGGTGGCCGCCATCTCCCTGGCCGGCTTTTGGCCTCCTCCCCCGGATCCCCTGACCACCGCCCAAGCCTATCTCACGGTGCCCAAGGCCCTGGTCTTCTACCTGGGGCACATCCTGGCGCCGTGGCCCCTGTCCCCCGTCTACGACCTGGCCCCTGTCAGCCCCGGGGGCATCACGGGCGCCTCCTTCCTGGTGCCGGTGGTCGTATCCCTTGTCGCCGTGGCGCTGATGGTGTTGGCTGCCCTCCAGACCGCTACGGGACGGGTGGGCCTGGCCATCTTCGTTGCCTTCATGGTTCCGGCCCTCACCCTTACCCCCCGGCCGGCGTCGCGGTTCCTCACGGACAACGCCCTGTATATGCCGGTCCTCGCCTTTGCCATGGTGCTCTTGCCCGGCCTCGCCCAGATCGCCCGCGCCCGAGTGCCTCGCTGGGAGGGCCGCGCCGACTGGCTGGCCCTGGGCCTGGCGGCGGTCGTCGCCATGGCCCTGGCCCTGGGCACCCGCACCTACTCTTCAGTGTGGGCCTCGGATCTCGCCCTCTGGCTCCACGCCACGGAGATCGCCCCGGGCTCCGCCTACGCCTGGACCCGGTCCGGCGTGGCGGCCCACCGAGTCCGGGAGAACGGCCCCGCCGGGCGGTACCTGCAGCGGGCCATAGAGCTGCAGCCCACGGCCGACGCCTACCTGGCCGCCGCCGAGGTGGCCCTGGACACGGGCCGCCCTGGAGACGCAGTAGACGCCATGAACCTCCTGGTGGCGGTGCAGCCGGGCAACGCCGGGGCCTACGAGCGCCTGGCCCTCGCCTACCAGGCCCAGCGGGACTTCGACTCCGCCGCCCAGGCATTGGAGAATGGCATCGTGGCCGCCCCGTCGCGCACCTGCGCCTTCACCACCAACCTGGGGGTCATTCGTTACCTCCAGGGCGACAAGGACGCCGCCCGGAGCGACCTCGAGGCCGCCCGGGGGATGGTGGACCAGGAGGACAACCCCATCTGCCTCCTGTCCCTCTTTCACCTGGGTCAGCTGTACCACGAGCTGGACAGGGACACCGATGCCAAGGCGGCCATCGAGGAGTACCTGGCCCGCACCGAGGCCCTCCGGGACGACGTAACGCGCACCGACCGGGCCGCGGCGATGCAGCTCTTGGGGCAGCTGTCCCCCTAGCCGGCCGCCTCCTGGTCCAGGAATCCCCGGGCGAACTCCGCGAAACGGTACACGTCGGCGAAGTTGCTCACCAGACCCAAGGACACCCGTACTGCCCCGGTGCTCTTGCGGTCGATGCAATGGTGAAAGTCCTGGGGGGTGAACCGCGTCGGGTGCTGGGCGAAACAGGTCACCAGCTCGTCCCGGGTCAGGCCCAGGGCCGATTCCCCGGCGCCGGGGTTGCAGAAGCAGCCAGTCCGCAAGGATATCTTGCCGGCGTTGGCCTTCTGTTCCACCAGGAGATGGTCGAAGAAGGTGCCCTGGGGGTCGTAGAAGTTCATGGTGATGGTGCCGCCGCGGCCATGGTCCGTCACGGGGCCGTAGATCCGCACCAGGGGCGCGCCGTTGCCGTGGCGCAAAGACACTAACTCATTCAAGAGCCAGCTGGCCAGGCACCGCACCCTCTCGTGGACCGCGTCACGCCCCACCGCCGCCACGTGCCGAAGACCAATCTCCACCGCGGGCAGGCAAAGGTAGTTGCAGGTGCCGTCCTCGAAGGCCATGGTGCCCTCGGCCAGGTAGTAGCGATCCCCCTTCACCGAGGCCACGGTGATGGTGCCGCCGGCGAACCAGGGCCGCCGCAATCTAGCCAAGGCATCGCGGTGAGCCACCAGGCAGCCCACCCCCGTGGGGTAACCGAAGATCTTGTAGAAAGACGCCGCCACGTAGTCGGGCTTCCACCGCCCCAGGTCCAGGGTGTTGGTGGGCACGAATGCAGCGGCGTCGAGGAGCACATCCCAGCCGAGCTTATGGGCCTGGTCGATCCACTCCAGGGGATGCTGGACTCCTGAGAAGTTCGACTGGGCGGGGAAGGCGAACAGATTGGGCGCCCCGGCTTGGCCCTCCTGCAAACACGCGTCCAGCCCTTCGGAGTCGGTATGCAAGTCCGGCACCACCAGCCGGACATATGTGGTGTCGGCCCCCCTGGCCCGGGCGAACTCCCGAATGCCGTTCACCGAGTTATGGTTGTCGAAAGTCAGGGCGAAGTGCCCGCCTGCGGCGAAGGGATAGGCCTCCCCCACGAGCTTGAGGGCCCCGGTGGCGTTCGGGGTAAACACCACGACATACTCTTCCGGGGAGGCGTTGAAGAACTCAAGCACCCGCCGGCGGGTCCGCTCCACCAGACGAGTCATGGCCATGGAGCTGGGGTTCGTGGAGTGGGGATTGCCGAACACCCCCTCCGCCAGAAGGGCCACATGTTCCTGCAACTGAGTCTGACCGTATAGGCTGCCGCCGGTGTAATCGAGATACACGTGTTTCTGGGCGTCCAGGCGGCCGTAGTCCTCTGCGCGAAGCTCGTCGATGTGCCTCGTGTCGGCGAAGGCGGGGTAGGCCGCCTCAAACTCGGCCTGGGCCCGACCCAGGTCGTCGACAGATTTCGCGTTCTGCAGCTCAGGCAGCATACATCAGTCCGTGGCGTCCAAGCTGACCCAGACAGCGGGCATCCGGAAGGGTAGGCGTGGGTCCGGCAGGGCGTGGCAGCGGAGGATATCCACGCCGGCTCGTGGGTCAAGGAAGGCGACCTGGGGCGACGGGGCGCCGACTCCGCCCGGATGCGCCCCTGGGGTGCCCCAGCCCAGGCGCGACGAACGCCGGGGGCGATGCTGTGGTATGCTGCGCCGCCATGACGCGTCGGGCAACGCCTCAGACCCGTGCCCTCCTCGCCGCGGTGATCGCCGCCGCTAGCGGGGCCGCCCTTGCCCGGACATTGGCCATGCCTTCGGAGGCGTCATCCTCTCCGGCCGCCACCGCAACCGCCGCGCCCTCGCCCACTCCCGCCGACCTCATTGTGGACGGCCGAGTGGTTCGGCTCGCCGGCGACCACGTCTACCGCCGGGTGGTGGTGAAGAACCGCGGGCGCATCGAGATTCAGCCCTACTCCGGCAACGAGGCCACGGGCCGGCTGCGGCTCACAGCGGACTACATCGAGCTTGCGGCGGGCTCGCGCATCATGGGCAGTGAGGCCGGCTACCGGGGGGTGCCCCGGTCCGCCGGCGAGGGCCCGGGGGGCGGTGAGGGGGGCAGTCGCACCGTCGACGGCGGCGCTGGGGGCGGCTACGGCGGCCGGGGCGGCGACGGCGTCTTGGACAACAGAGGCGTGGCCGGAGCCAGGGGCGGCCGCACCTACCGCACCGAGTGCGGGGGTGACCTCCAGGCGGGGTCGGGCCGCGGGGGCGCCGGGCACCCCCGACACACCCCGCGACACGGGGGGGGG
>CAZXNP010000147.1:0-5777 GCA_964642035.1 uncultured Anaerolineales bacterium
GAGGTGGGCCCCGTGCGGGGTGCCCACGCCGCCACCAGCCCCCCCCCCGGCCACGGCCACCACCGGGCCACCGCCCACAGCCACTACTGGCCCGCCGGCCACGGCCACCACCGGGCCCCCAGCCACGGCCACCACGAGGCCCCCAGCCACGGCCACCACCGGGCCACCGCCCACAGCCACTACTGGGCCGCCGGCCACGGCCACCACGAGGCCCCCAGCGACGGCCACCAGTGGTCCCACTGCGCCCCCAGGCACGGGCCCTTGCCCCGACGCCTTCGAGCCCGACGATTCTTGGTTTGGGGCCCGGCCCCTGGAAGTTGACGGCGCGCGGCAGCAGCACAACTTCCAGCCGGCCGGCGACCTCGACTACGCTCGCTTCGAGGCCGCCCGGGGCCAGCGGTACGAGATCCGTACCGGTGACCTGGCGGGCGGCGCCGACACGCGCCTTTTCCTCTACGGAGTCGACGGCCAGAGCCAGTTGGGGTGGAACGATGACAGCCCCGACGACCCCCCGGCTTCCCTCATCGACTGGACCTCCCCGGAGTCCGGCATTTACTACGTCATGGCCGCTAACGCCGATCCCAGGCGGGGCGGCTGCGCCGTGGAGTACTGGCTCTGGGTGTCCACCGCCCGGTCCGGCGGGAACACTGCCTACTTACCCGCGGCGTTGCGGGGCATCCTGGGCGGGGCACTCCCCGGCCACATTTCTGACGAGGAGATACCATGAACCGGCGCTGGAAGTCTTGGCAGGTGAGGGGAATTGCCCTGGCGGCGTGCGCCGCCCTATTGGCCATCGGGTTTGGAACCGGTCAGACCCTGCTGGCATCGGGTGACGAGGCCCCCCGGGGCACGGGCAGCGGCTCCGTGACCCTGGCCCCCGGCATGGCCGGCGCCGAAGAGGCGGCACCCCAGGATCCACTGGTGCCCAACGGTCCCCAGGCCCTCGTCATGGCCGAGAACTTCGAGGGCGCCTGGCCCGCGGGCCGGTGGCGGGCCTTCGACAACGACGGCCTGTCCAACGGCGAGTACTACTGGGAGAATCGGTGCACGGGCTTCAACTCCAACCGTAGCGCCTGGGCCTTCGGGGCCGGCGCCAGCGGCATCCGCAACTCGTGCACCAGCTACTACCCGCCCCACGCGAACTCGTGGGCGGTGTGGGGCCCCGTGGACTTGAGCCAGGCATCGGCGGCGAGCCTGAGCTTCCAGTTCTGGGTCGACTCCGAGTGCGAGGGCTCCGGGTGCTCTGCCAAGAGCGATCGCCTCTGGGCCCTGGCCTCGTCGGACGGCCAGGTCTTCGACGGCCGTTGGTGGGCCGGCGACTGGTCGAACGACCCGTCGGCCGTCGGGGGCTGGGTGTCGTCGTCCCTCGATATGAGCGATTGGCTGGGCGAGTCCCAAGTGTGGATAGCCTTTCGCTTCGCCAGCGATGGCTCGGTGTCGTACCCCGGCGGCGCCTTCATCGACAACGTGGCCCTCAACGTGGACAGCTGCCCTGCCACCGCCTTCGTTCGCGGTGTGACTACGGATCGATCCTGCTACACCCCCGGTACCCAGATAGGCGTGCTGGTGGACCTGGGCACCAGCCTAGCGTCCCAGAGGGTGGACCTGGAGGTGGACCTGGCCAGCTACGACATTCTCTGGGCCACGGACCAGCGCACCGTGACGGCACCCGGCCAGGTTCTCGTGCCCCTGACGGTGCCAACGACCCTCGGGACGGGCGTCTACACCATCCGGGTGACCCTATGGGACGCCAGTTCGAAGTGTTATCAGACCACTCGGGAGATGACGGTGCGGGTCGACCCCGTGTGCGGCACCGTCACGCCGCCGGTGCCCGTGACGCCGACGCCCACCGCCACTCCCTCCGCGGGACCACCCTGCCCGGTGGCCGGGGCCGTGGACGTGGTGTTCGCCATGGACACCTCCGGCTCCATGGACGACGAGTTCGCCAGCCTCTGCACCCAGATCGCCTCCGTGGTGAGCCGGCTCCAGAGCCAGGGCATCACGGTGAGCTACCGCATCGTCGGCATCAGCCAGACCCGGGACTGTGCCCCGGAGACGGTGACGGGCCTGGTGCCCGGGGGAACGGTGAACGACTCAGAGGACTGGGGGCCGGCGGTGGTGGACCTGGCCGGTGGCTATCCGTGGCAGACGGGACGAACCCGGCTCATCGTGCCCATGAGCGACGAGGGACCCGAGGACGGTGACCCGGTGAACGACCCTGGCGACGACCGAGACGCAATTACGGCTGCTATCGCCGCCGCCCGGGCCAACAACGTCATCGTCTCGCCGGTATTGGGCAGCGGATTCTCCAGCGGCACCGAGAACCTGGCCCGGGACTTGGCCAACGGCACCGGGGGGCGCGTGTTCCTGTCGTCGGATCCGAGCCAGGACCTGGCCGACGGCGTGGCCAACCTCATCGGCACCGCCGCCTGCACACCCATGATCACCGCCGTGGCGCCGGAGTGCGACGTGACGCCGGCCACGATAGTGACCATCACCGGGGCCAACTTCCTCCCGGGGGCCACCGTCACCATCGGGGGCCTCACCGCCCGGGACGTCACGGTCATCAGCGCCACCCAGATTCAGTGCCGCATCGACCCCGCCATGACCGACGGCACCTACGACGTGACGGTCTCCAACCCGCCCGGCGGGTGGAGCTTCACCTTGCCCCACTCGCTGACCGTCGGGCCGTGCGAGGCCGGGTGCGGCGTGCCGCGGCCCGAGGTGAGCCCCGTGTGCCCGGGCCCGGACTACGTGCGCAACGGCTACTACGAGAGCGGGGGCCGCAGCTGGGGGCAGCTGTCGACGTCCGGACGCAGCATCATCGGCAGCGATCTCGCCCCCCAGGGCTTCTTCGCGGCCCACTTCGAGGGGCCGATGGGCCTGGCGTCCGACGAGTGGCTGTACCAGCACATCGAGGTCCCGCCCGACGCCACGGGAGCGTCATTCTGGGTGGACGATGAGGCCCACGGCGTGTCGAAGGTGGCCTCGCCCCCCGCGGCCACCGGCCTGGACTTCTTCCGCGCCTCCATCTACGACCTCACCCTCGGCCGGGAGGTTGTGCGCCTCTGGGAGTTCGATCCCCTTTCGCAGTGCCCTATCGACCCGCCGGCCTACAACCTGACCACGGCCGAGCTCGACCTAATCCGGGGCCACCGGGTGGCCCTGGTGCTACGCCTCAGGAAGGTGACCACAGCCGGCTGGGCGACCTTGGTGGTGGTGGACGGGGTGCACCTTACGGTGTGCGCCCCGTCGCCCCCGTGCCGGGTGGAGAACGACAAGACGGCCGCCCCCCGAGTGGTCCGGTGCGGCGATGAGGTCACGGTGATGCTCAGCCTGACGGGCATCGAGGGTGCCTGCCTGGTCCAGCGCCAGCCGGCGGACGTGGCCTTGGTGGTGGACCGATCCGGGTCGATGTCGGGCCAGAAGATGTGGGATGCGAAGTCGGCGGCCAAGGCCTTCGTAGATCGGATGGAGTTGTCCCGGGACCAGGTGGCCCTCGTGTCCTTTGCCGACTCTGCCGTTCTAAATAGCACCCTCACTCGGAGCGCTGGACCCGTGAGGGGCGCCGTGGATCGACTCAACGCCGCGGGAAGTACCAACATCGAGGAGGCCCTGCGGATGGCCCAGGCGGAGCTGGCCAGCGGCCGCCGCGTGGCCGCCAACCAGCCGGTGCTCATCCTGATGTCCGACGGCCGCCCCACCGGCGGTGACCCCCGGGCGGCGGCCAATGCCGCCAAGGCCGCCGGCACCCGGGTGTTCGCCATAGGCTTGGGGACTGACGTCGACCCGGACCTGATGCGCGCCATAGCGTCGTCCCCTGCCGACTACTTCTTCGCCCCCGATAGCAGCCAGCTCGACGCCATTTACCAGCAGATCGCCGGCGTTTTGGGCGGTTCCCCCGCCACCAACATCACGGTCATCGACACTCTGTCGCCGTATGTGACCCTGGTGCCCAACTCCTTCGGCGGGGCCGTGCCGGCGGTTAGCCCTGACGGCAAGACCCTGACGTGGCGCCTGCCTCGCCTGGGTTTCGAGACCCGATTCCTGACCTACCGGGTCACCATGACCGACGTCGGCGGCACCTGGCCCACCAACCAGGTGGCCACCGCCACGTACACTAATTCAGCTGGCCAGCCGGGGGTTCTCACCTTCCCGATCCCCCAGGTGACGGTCATTCCCGAGGTCCAGGGCCACGCCGAACTGGCCTGCCGCGACAACGAGTCCGACGACGGCACGGTGCCCTCGAACCCCCGGGGCGAGGCGTGGTGGGACAGCCCGGACATCTGGGTGCGCAACCAGCCCGACGGCATCCAGGCCCACCAGCAGCCCCTGGCGGGCCAGACCAACTACATATATGTGCGGGTGCGCAACCTGGGGGATGCCCCGGGGCAGGACATCACCGTCCACGTCTACGACGCCCCCGGAGCGGCCTCGATCCGGTGGCCCGACGACTGGATGCCGGAGATAGGGACGGCCACCATCGCCAATCTGCCGGCGGGTGCCACCGCCGTTGTGTCCGTGCCGTATCGACCCCTGGCTGGTGGCCACACCTGCTTCCTAACCCGCATCGAGTCGCCTGACGATGGAATAACCAACGACGGCTGGGTGCCCTTTGACAACAACATATGCCAGCGCAACGTGCAGATTACGGGCCCGGCGACGGGCACCTCGGGTGTTGGCGCCGGCAATCGCCAGCGGGGCTCCGGCTACGGGTCGGTGACCATCCGCTCCCGGAACTTCCCTGCCACGGGCACCGGGCCCATCACGGCCAGCGACCAGGGGCCGCTGCAGGAGCCGCCCGGGGTCAAGGTGCTCTTCGCCGATCCCGGGCTCTTCCAGCGCTGGGTGCAGGCCGGCGGCTCGGTGACCGGCGGCCAAGTGGTGTCCTCGGAGGCGGCGGTGGTCCTCGACATCCAAGACCGGGGTGGCGAGGGCACCATCGAGGCCCGGCTGGACCGGATCCCATTCGAAGACGAGGAGATGAGCCAGCTGCGCCTCGAGGTGACGGTGCCCCCGGGTGCCGACCCACCGACAATTGACCTGGTGCAGCTGGTGGACGGCGAAGCCGTCGGCGGAAACGTCCTCAGGCCGGAGGTGAAGTGGCCCCACCGGGTCTATCTGCCGCAGCTCATGCGGGGCAAGGTGCTGCGCTCGGCCTGGAGCGCGGGGGCGGGCCCGGTGGCCCAATGAGCCGGGCGGAGCACGATCGCCAAATCGGACCCAAGGGGCACCGAGCTGGCGGTTTGGTCCGATGATGGGCCTTGCTCCTGGCGGCGACGACCTGTAAGGGGGGAAGACCATTACCGACGCACCAACCCGGGGGTCGACGAGGGAAACGGCAGAGGTCGCGCCCCTAACGTGGGTAGTGCGGTCCTCTCTGTGGAGCGACCCTGTCGTGGCCAAGCAGTTGGCTCTAGTGTTTGGGCTGCCTCTGCTCTTGCTGTTCGCCCTTCTGCTCGTCATCAGCCGGCCCCTCGATCTGGAAACAGTGGCGGCCCAAGCCAAGTTCACGGTGCTAGTGGCGGCCGTCATCGCCGGCCTCCTCGCCTTCGTTGTAGTGGTCTTGCTGCGTGGCCGCACCGAGACCCGGTACACCCTAGATGCCGAGGGCGTGAAGGAAGAAACCGCCGGCTTCTTGAAGTACATGAATGTGGTCAAGGCCCTGTTGCTGCTGTCCGGGCGGCCGAGCGCCATGGGGGCCGGGCTGCTGGCCCAAGGGCCGACGTCGGTGGCCGTGCCCTGGTCGCGGGTTGACGACTTCACCGCGGACCCCG
>CAZXNP010000148.1:0-5775 GCA_964642035.1 uncultured Anaerolineales bacterium
ATCATGGGTACGCGACGCAGCGGGGTTGTCCAGCCGGTGCCGGGCGCCCGGCCCTCGTGGGGGCCCCGGCGGGCCACGGCGGCGGTCCGAGGGCCCTCGAGGCGTGGGCCGCCACCCATCCCCCGCCGAGGCCCAGCAGTGACTGGCGCCCCCCCACCGGTGCTGCTGAAGCTCGGCGGCGCCCTCATTACCGACAAGGCGGGCCGGAACGCCGTGCGCCGGGCGGAGCTGAGTCGAGCCGCGGCCGAGGTGGCCGCCTGGCGGAGCGCCGGCGCCCCGCTGGTGGTCGGCCACGGCAGCGGGTCCTTCGGCCACAGGGCCGTGGCAGACACGGGGTTCCTGGACGATCCCGCCGATCCAGAGGCCTGGGCCCTAGTTGCGGAGGCGGCGCGGCGCCTCAACGTGGCAGTAGTCGGGGCCCTTCTCGATGCCGGGGTGCCGGCCACGGGCTTGCCCGGCCTGGCCCTGGTCAGGACGAGGGCCGGGGAAGCGTCTTCGGTGCGCCTGGCTCCGGTGGAGGACGCCTTGGCGGCGGGCATCGTGCCGGTGGTGTACGGCGACGTCGTGTACGACGAGGAATGGGGTGGCGCGGTGGCCAGCACCGAGCTGCTGCTGGCGGCTCTGGCGCCAGCCCTGGGCGCCCGGCGCATTGTCTTGGCCACCGACGTGGACGGCGTCATGGCCCCTGGGCCGCAGTCCGACCGTGGCTGCCGGACGCCGATGGGCCGGGTCGTGGGATTGATAAGCCCGGCGACCTCTGAGGCGGCCCTGGCGGCCCTGGGGAATGCCCCCGCCGGGGTCACGGACGTCACCGGCGCCATGGCGGGCAAGGTGCGAGGCATGCTGCAGCTAGTGGCCGCCCAGCCCCAGATTGAGGTCCGCATTCTGTCCGGGGCCCGCCCGGGAGCGATTCGGGCCGCCCTCGCCGGCGACGCCGGCGCTGGCGGCACGGTGATCGCGGCCGATGCCAATGCGGGGCCCGCCGGGGGGGCGGCACCTTGATGCCGCGCCCCCCCCAATCCCGGCCTGCAAAGCGGAAGCTCCCTGCCGGGCGCACACCCCAGGAATGACCACCGGCGCCGCCACGGCCCGGGCCTACGCCAACATCGCCTTTGTGAAGTACTGGGGCAACCGGGATGCGACCCTGCGGCTACCCTTGAACTCGAGCTTGTCCATGAATCTGAGCGCGGCCCACGCCACCACGACCGTGGCCTTCGTGGCCACGGCGAGGGAGGACGAGATCACCCTCAACGCCTCGCCCGCTACCGCGGCGGTGCGAGGGCGGATCGTCCGTCACCTGGACCGGCTGCGCCGCGTCGCCGGCATCGAGTCCCGGGCCACGGTGGCGTCGGAGAATTCATTCCCCATGGCCACCGGCATTGCCTCGTCCGCCGCGGGCTTCGCGGCCCTCACCGTGGCGGCCGCCGCGGCGGCGGCCATGGAACTGACGGAGAGAGAGCTGTCGCGCCTCGCCCGACTGGCGTCAGGCTCGGCGGCCCGGTCGGTGCCTGGGGGCTTCGTCGAATGGTGCGCCGCCGACAGGGACCAGGATTCGTACGCCTGGTCGGTTGCGCCGCCCCACCACTGGGACCTGCGGGACCTGGTGGCCGTGGTGAGCCGGACGCCAAAACAGTGGTCCTCCTCTGAAGGCCACCGGGCCGCTGAGTCCAGCTTCTTGCTGCCGTGCCGACTGCAGGATGTGGAACAACGTCTGCCGGCGGTGCGTCGAGCCGTCGCCGAAAGGGACCTCTCAGCCTTGGGTCCCCTGGTTGAGGCCGAGGCCCTGAGCCTTCACGCCGTTGCCCTCACCGGGGAGCCCAGCCTGCTCTACTTGGCCCCCGGCACCGTGGAGGTGCTCCACGGGGTGCGCCGCTGGCGCCGAGAGGGCCTAGCCGTCTACTTCACCCTGGATGCGGGCCCAAACGTGCACATCTTGTGCGAGGCTTCCGACGCACCCAGGGTGAGGGGCCTCTTGACTGACCTGGCCGCCGTCGAGGAAGTTATCGCCAATGCCCCGGCGCCGGGGGCCCACCTCCTCCCCGCGCTGGCCGGGGACGACGCCCGGGCGGCGAGACACCCCCACGGTGACGCCGAGGCACCCTGCCACCCGACCTAAAGGAGACACCTGTGCACCGCGCCATAGACCCGGCCGACCTCGGCCCCGCCGAGAGGCACAAGATGACCGTCGGCTCTATCGTTCCCAGACCCGTCGCGTGGACGACCACCTTGGGCGCCGATGGCGTGGTGAACCTGGCGCCCTTCAGCTACTTCATGGCTTGCCACTCCTATGCACCCGCCTTGGCCCTCAGCATCGGCAGCCGCGACGGCGCCGCCAAGGACACGAGGGCCAACATCATGGCGCGAGGCGAGTTCGTCGTGAACATGGTGTCCGATGACCTCGCCGAAACCATGGTGGCCACGGCGGCGGCCTTCCCACCGGGGATATCGGAGCTGGACCACGTGGACGTGACCGCCATTCCCTCCCTCATCGTAGGGCCGCCCCGCATCGCCGAGTCGCCCCTGCAGATAGAGTGCCGGGTCCTGGACACCCTCGATCTTGGGGACCCTCCGCGGACGAGCACCCTGTTCGTGGGACGCATCGTGATGTGGCACGTCAGGTCTGACCTCATTGACGACACGTATCGCATCCGCCAGGGAGCCCTCCACCCCGTCGCCCGCCTCGGCGGCCCCTTCTACGCGGCCCTTGACTCCGTTTATCGGATGGAGATTCCCCCCTGGCGGGAAGTTGCCGCCTCCGCCCCGGGCACTTAGACTCGCCGCCGTGAACCGCGTCTCCGACGCCGGCCGCGAGGCCGGCGACCGCATCGTTCTTCTCGTGAGCTTGGTGTTCACGGGCGCGGCCCTGTCTGCAGTCACCCAGCTCCCGGGGCGCCGCGTGGCGGTGGAGGTACTGGGCTCGCCCCTGGGGGTCGAAGTGTCTGGCCGTTGGGTAGTGGCGATCCTGCTGCTCCTCCTGTGCGTGGCCGGGGTGGATGGCCTCGTGCGCACCGCCCCCAACCTGGCGCGGCTGCCGGTTCGCTACACGGCCACCTTTTGGGTCCTGCCGGCGCTGGTGACCCTGGCCGCCGTCGTGGCCATACCGCGGCAGCTGGGCCACCCCGTGGGCTGGTTGGCGGTGATTGGCCTGCTGGCGGCCCTCTTTGGCGCCGTGGTGGCCTCGGAGTACGCGACGGCCCTGGGCGAGGGGCCCTTCCACCGGGCTGCCCGCCTGATCCTGAACGTGGCCACCTATGGCGCCGCCTTTGCCCTCTACGCCAGCATTTACGGGCTGCAGCAGAGGGGCCTCCTCAGCGGGCCGACGGTGGCCGCAGTGACCTTCCCCTTGGCCGTGGAACTCCTCAGGGGCACCGCCGAGCAGCTTGAGACCACAGGCCTCTATGCCCTCGTCGTCGCCCTCCTGGTGGCCCAACTGGCCGTGCCCCTAAACTGGCTAGGCCTGTCGGCCCTCGGCGGCGGGGCGACCCTGCTACTGATGTTCTACGCCTTCGGCGGCATCTCTCAACAGCACCTAGCCGGCCGTCTGAACCGAGGCGTCGTGCTGGAGTATGCCGCCGTCGTGGTCGTGGGCCTGGCCGCCGTGGCCATGACGGGCTGATTCCCAGCCGAGGTCTAGGGGTCCGGCCGAGAACCCCTAGCGAGCCGACAAGGTGAACTGGAGCTCCCAGTTGTTCAGGGTTCCCTGGTCGGCGCCGAACTGATCGAAGACGTCCAGCTTCCACACGCCGTTCGTGCCGCCAGACTCGAACTGGGTCAGCTGCCCCGGCGGCGCCGTGTTGTAGCGCTGCATCCCCGCAGGCGGGCACACCGTGCCAATGGGCTGTGTGGCCTCGTCGTCGAGAATCGCCTGGATGTTGTTGGACGCGCCGCAGATCGAGTTGAAGAGCTGGACATCTGGGATGTCCGGGCTGGACAGGTCCACAACCAGGTCGCCATCGAAGGTGTGGGTGATGTCGATGAGGACATCCACGTCCTCGACCACGCACTGGGTGGGGATTGCCGTCGTGTTGATGTCGATGATGCTGGATGTGGTCTGGAGGTCCTGAATCGGCTGCGGGCAATCCTGGCAGGCGGCCACAGCCGTCTCAGGACAGGTGCCGGGCTCGGGCCGGTTGTCCACTGAGCCGGGGCACAGTGGCGTTTGGGGTCCCTCGAAGTCGAAAGCAAATGGCGAGTTGGGTCGCTCGCGGAGCGGAATGCCAGTGGAGCCGGCGGCCTCGTCCCCCGGAATGTCGGCCCCCAGACGCGTGCCGGTCCGCTCCACGACCACTGCCGCCAGGCCGAGGAGGTTGCGCTGGAAGGTGCCAGTGTCGTCGAAGACGTCGTGCTCCCAGAAGACCGCCGAGATCACGGCGCTGCCCTTGAAGCCAGCGTTCAGGTAGCCCCAAGAGTCGAAATTGATGTACTCCACCTGCTTCTCGTTCAGCGTCTGGCACACGTAGTCGAGCAGACCGTTCTGGTCGTAGACGTAGATGGCGAAGTCGGTGAAGCCGGGCTTGGGGACCAGGTTGGCGATGGCCAGCTCGGTGGTCACCCCGGTGCCATCCAGGTCCTTCACGAGGGACGGTATAGCAATCAAGCCCACGCCGGAGTGGGTGCCCCCCAAGCCTCCGTCGGCGATCTGCCAATCGTAGGCCTTGTGCTCAGGCAGCAAGCTGTAGGCGATGGCCTCGGCGGTGTTGCTCCGGGCGGCGTCGGTGTACTTGATGAGGGTCGCCACACCGACGATTCTGGGAGGAGCCACCACCGGACCGCCTGGGGTGAACCACTCCTGGCTCTCGACCCGCACGCTGCCGATCCACGACCCGGGGAGGTCGGCCACCACAGGTAGGAAGAAGGTCTGGCTGCCCCGGGGACAAATCCAGTCCACGAGGGTAGTGATAACGTCACCGCTGCGGTCCAGGAAGTAGACCTTGACCTTGGCCGCCCGGACCGAGCTAAGGTTCTGCACCTGGACGCCGGCGTCCCAGCCCTGGAACTCGCTGTACACCAGGGGCCCGTACGCCACCTGATTGCCCAAGGTGCGCAGTGCCTGCCCGGGATCAAAGGTGTAGTTGATCTGGCTCGGCTCGCCCACGTAGGTCATGAGGACATCGCGGCCGAAGATGTCCACGGCGATGCCGAGGGGCTGGCTAGACCTGAGCCAGGCATTGCCCTGGAAGTCCGGGCCCACGCAGTCGTTGGCGTCGAACTGGAAGCTCTCCCCCGGGGCCAGGGTGAAGATCTCGCAGATCCGGGCCCGCAAGCAGTCGTCCTGGGCCTTGAACCAGATTTCGACGCTGGAGCACTCCAGACCGCCGTTCTGGATGTACATGACGGTGTCGAAGCCGGCGCTCTGGGCGTAGATCAGGGGCACGTAGTAAGCGTAGCCGCCAAACACGGGATCGTAGTCGCCCAGTAACGAGCCAGCGATACCCCCGTACTTGGAGCTGACCTCCGCCCCTGGGGTCTGGTCGCCAGGGCAGTTGCGCAATACCTCGACCGCCAAGGCTGAGCCGACGGCCCGGTCCAGGGGAATGCCGGCGAACTCCAGACCCTCGTTATAGGCCTTCTTGAAGCGGCGGTAGTCATCGCAGTCGCCCACGACGCTGAAGAACAGGGTCTCGCACAGCACGTCGGCTACGATGTCGTCGAAGCCCAGGTCCACGCCGATTTCCGACAGCTGCTTGGCGGTGAAGCTGAACAGGATGCCGCTCTTGGATCCCGAGGGCACCTGGGCGCCCAAGAAGTTCCACGTGCTGCCCGGCTTCAGGAGAC
>CAZXNP010000149.1:0-5772 GCA_964642035.1 uncultured Anaerolineales bacterium
CCACACCGTCGCCGACCGCCACAGACACCCCCGTGCCGACGGCCACCAACACCGCGACTCAGACTGCATCGCCCACGAGCACGGCAACGCCGACGGCAACCGACACTCAAACGCCGACGGCCACGTCTACCACTGCGGCCACCGCCACTGACACGCCGGTGTCCACCGCCACCGGCACTCCATCGCCTCAGGTCACATCGGAGGCGACCACCACAGCGACACTCACGCCGACGCCAACGATGCCGGCGGCGTCCTCCACTCCGTTGGCCTCCTCGACGCCGACGGCCCCGGCCATGGCGGCGGTCATCGCCGGTCGAGTGCGCTTGCAGAGCCGCTCCGACTGGGGTGGCACCAACATTCACGTCGACGGCGTCCGCCTAGGCACGACGGGGTCCGACGGCTCATTCGTGCTTCTGGGTGTGCCCCCCGGAAGTCACATGCTGGAGGCAAGCCATCTCGGCTTCCTTTCGTCGGTCAGGAGGATCAAGGCAGTCGCGTCCGGTCCGACGCTGGCGGGGGAAGCGCTGCTAATGGCTGGCGACACCTTCCAGGACGGTCGCGTCGACGCCCTCGATGCCAGCATCGTGCTGGTGGCCGTGGGTCGCTGCCAAGGATCGTCGGCATTCCAGCCCTTCCTCGACCTCGACGGCAGCGGCTGCGTGGACGCGGCGGACCTGGACGTGGTGTTCGCCAACTTCGGCCGCGTCGGTCCAGTGGCCTGGAGCCCCGTTCCACCTCCCTCGGCCCCCTGACGCTGTCAACCGGGGCTCATCGGGTGTCGGAGCTGCGGTGAGCGGCGTTACTACCGAGTACCCGGCGCAACTTAACGGTAGGCGGTGGCGTCGTAACTGTAGAATCGGGCCGACTGTGGCGGAGTGCACGTGTCCATACTCAAGGTGGATCCAAGATGCCCGGGCACCGCGGACCATGGAAGCCGCGGGGGTCGATGGCTCCTAGGGGGCCGGCCGAGAACCCGTTTTCGCACCGAGGGCCGCGCTGCGCGGGACTGGCAAGGAGCAAGGCGGGAGGCGTACCCCCAGAGGTACGTGCCGGCCGCAGCGACGCCGTCCAGGACCGGTGCAGCGCGGGCCGAATGCCAAAGGGGCTTTTCGGCCGGACTCCCAGGAAGTGGCCCGTGGCGTGGGGCAATCGAGGCCTGGAGGCCTGGCGGTGCTGAAGAAGGTCCTGGTGGCGAATCGGGGCGAGATAGCCGTGCGGGTCATTCGGGCCTGCCACGAGCTGGGCCTCGATACCGTGGCGGTGTACTCCGACATCGATCGCACGGCCCTCCACGTGCGGTATGCCAAGCACGCTTACCGCATCGGCCCGGCTCCGGCCACGGAGAGCTACCTCGACGCCGATGCCATCGTGGGCGCCGCCCTCGCCAGCGGCGCGGATGCCATTCACCCCGGCTACGGTTTCCTGGCGGAGCGGGCCGACTTCGCCCAGGCGGTGGTGGACGCCGGTCTCACCTTCGTCGGGCCGCCCGCGGCGGCCATTGCCGCCATGGGCGACAAGCTGTCGGCCCGACGCGCCATGGCCGCCGCCGGAGTGCCGGTGGTGCCCGGCACCCAGGTGAGGGTCGAGGAAGGCGACGCCGCGGAGGAGGCGGCCAAGGTGGGCTATCCCCTCTTGGTGAAGGCCGCCGCTGGCGGCGGAGGCAAGGGCATGCGGCGGGTGCGTGGCCCCGACGAGCTGGACGGGGCACTCCAGGCGGCTCGGAGGGAGGCCGAGAAGGCCTTCGGCGACGGCACCCTGTACCTGGAGCGCCTCGTCGAAGATGCGCGCCATGTCGAGATCCAGGTGCTCGCCGACGGTCGCGGCAACGTGATCCACCTGGGCGAGCGAGAGTGCAGTCTCCAGCGGCGGCACCAGAAAGTCCTCGAGGAGTGCCCGTCGCCGGCGGTAACCCCCCAGCTGCGCCAGGAGATGGGGGCAGCCGCGGTGGCCGCCGCCCGGGCCGTGGACTACCAGAGCGCGGGCACCGTGGAGTTTCTCCTGGACAAGAACGGCCACTTCTACTTCCTCGAGATGAACACTCGCCTCCAGGTGGAGCACCCCGTGACGGAGGTGGTGACCGGGGTAGACCTGGTGCTGTGGATGCTCCGCATCGCCGGCGGCCGGCGCCTGCGCCTGGCCCAGGAGGACGTGGAGTGGTCGGGCCACGCAATCGAGTGCCGGATTAACGCCGAGGACCCGTACCGATCCTTCATGCCGAGCACGGGGCGGGTCCATGCCATGCTCGAGCCGACGGGTCCGGGGGTGCGGGTCGACAGCTCCTTGTACGTCGGCGCCGAGGTGTCCCTGTTCTACGATCCTCTCCTTGCGAAGTTGATCGTGTGGGGCGAGAACCGGGCCCAGGCGATTCGCCGAACGAGCCGCGCTTTGGGGGAGTATCGGATCGCCGGCATCAAGACCACCATCCCGCTGCATCAGCATCTCGTGAACACGACCCAGTTCATCGGCGGCCAGTACGACACCCGCTATCTGGAGGAGGGCTTCGACATGGGCAGTACAGAGGTGCCGGCGGAGGAACGGGTGGCGGCCATCGTTGCCCCCCTCCTGGCCCACCAGCGTCGCAGCGACGTGATAAACAGGTTGGCTCCGTCGGGGGGGCCCAGCCCGTGGAAGCTCTTCGGCCGGCGCCAGGCCATGAGGCGATCGTGAGCCTTGGGTGTGGGTGGGCCGAGGCCGGGCCGAGGGGGGGATCACCGCCGTGAGGTACGTGGCCACCGTGGACGGCCGGGACTACGAGGTGGCCCTCGAGCGGGCGGGGGAGGTGACAGTCGATGGCACCGAGCACGATGTCGATCTGCGCCTGGTGGATGGCGTCAGCCTCTTCTCCCTCATCATCGACCGGGGCAGTCACGAGCTCTTCGCCGAGCGGCGAGAGGGCCGGTACTACGTGCTCATAGACGGCAATCGGTATGTCGTGGAGGTCGAGGAGGCCCGCCTGAAAATGCTGAAGGCGATGGGGGGCACGCGCCACGAAGAGCACGGCGCCGCCTCCGTGTCGGCGCCAATGCCGGGCCTCGTGGTGAAAGTGCTGGTTGCCTCCGGCGACGAGGTCGAGGAGGGGCAGGGGTTGGTGATCCTCGAGGCCATGAAGATGGAGAGCGAGATTCGCAGCCCGCGATCTGGTGTCGTGAAGGCGGTGATGGCCCAGGCGGGGCAGACGGTGAGCCAGGGGGATCCCTTGGCGATCGTTGACGAGGCCTAGCGCTAGTGGCCGGCTGGGATTGGCAGATCGTGTTTGACGGAGGCAGCCGGGGCAACCCGGGCCTTGGATATGGGTCGTACCGCCTGCGGCCGCGGAACGGGGAGTGGTCGGCCCCCACCCGCCTCGATTTCGGTGAACGGGTGACGAACAACGAGGCCGAGTACAAGGCGCTCTTGGCCGCCCTCAGGGACCTTGGGCGCAGGGTGCCGCGCCCCGAGACGGTACGGGTGGAGGTCATCGGCGACAGCAAGCTGGTGCTCAGCCAGATGCGGGGCGACTGGCGGATTCGGGCCGCAAACCTGAGGCAGCTGGCGAACCTCGGCATGGCCCTGGCGGCAAGATTCCAAGGGGTCACCTACCGCTGGCAGCCCCGGGCTGAGTCGGTCAGGCTCCTGGGCCACTGACTCGGTGGCGGACCTCCGGGCAAGGCTGAAGGAGTGGCGCGAAGGGGTCCTCGGCCCCAATGCGGCCGGCCGCCCGCAGCGGCGGACCGACTATGCCACAGCCTCCGGCCTTCGGCTGCCAGACATTTTCACGCCCCTGGACGTCGCGGGCCTGTCGTACTCGAGGGACCTGGGCTTCCCCGGAGCGGCGCCCTACACCCGGGGGGTCTACCCCACAATGTACCGGAGCCGGCTGTGGACGATGCGCCAGTACGCCGGCTACGCCTCGGCTGAGGAGACAAACGCCCGGTTCCGGTACCTCCTGGACCAGGGCCAGACGGGGCTGTCCGTGGCCTTCGATCTGCCGACCCAGATCGGCTACGACCCGGATCATCCCTTGGCCGCCGGCGAGGTGGGGCGAGTGGGCGTGTCCATTGCGTCCGTGGCCGACATGGACCGGCTCTTTGAGGGCATTCCCCTGGATAGGGTTAGCACGTCCATGACCATCAATGCCACGGCCCCTGTGCTCCTGGCCATGTACTTGGCAACGGCCCGGCGCCGCGGGGTGGCAGCCGCCGACCTGCGGGGCACACTGCAGAATGATATCTTGAAGGAGTACGTGGCCCGGGGAACCCACATCTTCCCCCCCGAGCAGTCGATGCGCCTCGTCACCGACGTCATCGCCTTTGCGACCCGGTGGATGCCCCTTTGGAACCCCATATCGGTGTCTGGCTATCACATCCGGGAAGCGGGTGCCACGGCGGTGCAGGAGGTGGCCTTCACCCTTGCCAATGCCCTGGAGTACGCCGCGGCCGCCGCGGAGCGCGGCCTGGACCCCGACTCCTTTCTGCCTCGGCTGTCGTTCTTCTTCGCCGCCCAGAGCGACCTCCTGGAGGAGGTGGCGAAGTTCCGGGCGGCCCGGCGGCTGTGGTGTCGCCTCGTGGCCGAGCGCTTCGCTCCCGCGGACCCCCGGTCGCAGGCCCTGCGGTTCCACACCCAGACCGCCGGGGCGACCCTCACCGCCCAGCAGCCGGCCAACAATGTCGTGCGGGTGGCCCTCCAGGCACTGGCCGCCGTGCTAGGGGGCACCCAGAGCCTCCACACCAATTCGATGGATGAAGCCCTGGGCCTGCCCACCCGGGAGTCAGCGACCCTGGCCCTCAGGACCCAACAGATCCTCGCCGAGGAGTCGGGCTTGGCCGCCGTAGTGGACCCCCTGGCGGGCAGCTATGCCGTGGAAGCCCTGACGGACAGGGTCGAGGCCGAGGCCGCCGGCCTCATGGCCAAGATTGATGAGCTCGGGGGGGCCCGCCGGGCCGTGGAGTCCGGGTGGGTCGCCGCCCAAGTGGCGGACAGCGCGTACGAACTGCAGCGATCCCTGGAGTCCGGCGACCGCCGGGTGGTCGGTGTGAACGTCTTCGAGGCGGAGGGGGCAGCGCCGCCCCAGCCCCTTGCCATCGACCCGGACGTGGAAGGCCGCCGGGTAGCGGACGTTGCTCGCCTGCGGCGGGGCCGCGACGGAGAGGCGGCGGCCCGCTGCCTGGCGCGCCTCGGGCAGGAGGCCCGGGGCGAGGAGAACCTCATGCCGGTCATCCTCGAGGCCGTCGAAGCCTACGCCACCGTGGGCGAGATCTGCGATGTGCTGCGGGCCTCCTTTGGCGAGTACCGGGCGCCGGCGGGGGTTTGACCCGGCCTCCGGCCGTGCGGCAGACTGCTTCCCTTCGTCGCCACTACGTGAGTCGCCACCCCATGAAGATCCAGCGCATAGACCACGTCGCCATCGCTGTAGAGGACATCGATGCCGCCCTGACCTTCTTCCGGGACGCCCTCGACCTCGAGGTGAGCCACACCGACGTGGAGGAGGGCCAGGGGGTGGTGGTGGCCTTTCTTCCCCTTGGGGATAGCGAAGTCGAGCTCATCGAGCCCGTGGCCGGCGACTCCGGCGTGGCCCGGTTCCTGGGCCACCGGGGCCCTGGGCTGCACCATATCTGCCTCGAGGTGGACGATCTCGATGCCGCCCTTGGGCGCCTCAAGGACTGTGGTGTGAGGCTCATCGACCAGGAGCCGCACACCGGCACCGGGGGGCGGCGGATTGCCTTCGTGCATCCCCGGGCCGCCTATGGAGTGCTTGTCGAGTTGTACGAGACTCTTCCCGATGAGGACCGGCGC
>CAZXNP010000150.1:0-5691 GCA_964642035.1 uncultured Anaerolineales bacterium
CCGCTCGCACGGATGCTCACTGACGAGTTAAAACGCAGGGTAGCCGATCGAATCGGTGGGTAGTGAATTGTTTTTCTCTCGATGGGCTTTTTTCGTCGGTGTGGGCCCCCGGTCCCTTTGCCGCCAGGCGCACCCAGCCGTCATCCCGATCTGGACCGGCACCCACCCCGCCGAACTCGGGCACCACCTCCAGTCGCCGCGCCTCCGGGATGGCGGGCCCAGTCAGCAGCCACCGGAGCTCCACATGGCCGACCTGGATGCCCGGGATTGGGGTAACTAACTGGAGCGCCCTGCGCCACACAGGGGATGTTGAGGTGGCGAAGGCGATGGTTGGCCCCGGTGAAGTGGCCCGCGGGGGATTGCTCCCTTCGCCAGTGCCTGTGCATGAGGATCCTGCCATCGCCAGGACCAGAAACAGAGAGGCGGCCGTTGGGCCGCCCCCATGGTTCCTCCCGATGGCCCTGGGAGTTCGGCTGAGAAACCCTTTGAGCACAGAGGGCCGCACTGCGCGGGCCGAATGACGAAGGGGCTCTTCGGCCGACCCCCTAGCCTTCAGCTGGTGGTGGGCCCTCGACAACCTCGCCTCCGGCATCACGCCATCCTTGGAGGCCCTCGTCAATCACCTTGACAAGGGTGAACCCGTTGTCCAAGAGGGCATCGGCCACCTGCTCCGCCTCGGCATGGGGGCATTCGCAGTAGGTGACAATCCATCGATCCCGAGGTAGGGCGTCGAGGTGGGATTCGACATCGAAGTAGGGCACGCTGGCGGCCTCGGGGATGTGTCCGGACTCGTAATCCAGATCTGGTCGAGCGTCCACGAAGAGGATTTCGGCGTTGTTGTTGTAGGCGGTCATGACCTCGGCCGCGGTCACGAACTTGCCCTCGCCGAACAGATTGGGATCGGCTTGCCCGGCGGTGGTGTCGCCGCCGCAAGCGGCCAGGGCCGCAGCCAGGGCGACGCTGGCGCCGAAGGTCATGTGGAGGGATGCGCCGTTCATTGGATAAGTGACTCCTTCACCATAGGGTGGTTGGTGGGTCGGGTTGTCGGTGGGTGGGGCGCGGGCTCTAACGATGCCCCGTCGGCGTCGGAGTCGCAATCCCTGGATCGCCCCTTGTGGCGACGGGAGGTGCCGGGGTGCGCCAGAACACTGGAGGGGCCTCGAACACGGGAGAAAAGGCGACCCGATTGCCGCCGGCAACCACGGGCCGGACTCCGATGAGGTACCGGGGCCTCGGCATGGTCTCCCCTGGCGCGACCGGGCTCCCTGCACTTGCGGCGCCGGTGCCGCGGCCGCGGGCCCGGGAGGTCGAGACCGGGGGCGGAGCCGCCCTCGTCCCGGTCAGGGGCACCGTCCCCCCTTGCCACACGGACGCCCAGCGCCGATCCGGGGGCGTGGGGGACGCGCGAAGCAGCACCTCGGCTTCCGTTTGCGACAAGAAGCGGGCTCCAGGCCGCTCCCCGGCGGCGATGTCGAAGGCGCCCAAGAGGTCGTCGGCGAGGGGCCAGGGTCTGGCGGGGGTATCGGGCGGCATCCCGGCCGGGGCCCGGGTGCCATATAGCACGGCCCCGTCAGGGGTGTAGGACTCTATGCGGGTGTCCCACCATCCCAGGACGGATTCCGCCTCGGCGGCGCGGGGCCCCGGCACAGGGCCGCCGGCCCGGGAGCGCCACATGTCCAACGCCGCGAGAACGGTGCCCAGGCGCTGTCTGGCGGCCAGGTACGCACCCGTTCGACGCGACAGATCGGCGGCGTCGAAGATGGCTCTGGCTTCTCCGTCGCCGGTGCGGGCGTAAATCACTACGATGGCCACGGGGTCGCCTGGGTCCGGGAATCCCTCGGCGCCGGTGTGAAGGACGAGGTCATCGCCGGTGAAGGCGCGGCCCAACTCGGGCAGCCGGCCCGGCCCCATCACCGTGTCCAGAAGGCCTGCCACGGCCAGCGGTGGTAGGCGCGTCTGGTACCAGCCATGGGCACTCGGCCCGCCGGGATAGCTGAATACCGTGAAACCGTCCGGGCGGATGGAAAGATCCGGCGCCATCTGGCCCATCCAGCCGGGGAGCCATGGCTCGTGCACCAAGTGGGCGGTTTGAAACACCGCGGCGCCGCCCAAGGGCGGAATGGCGGCCATTTCAGTCCGGAGGCGATTCGCCGCCGAGATGGGGGTGGCGGTGGGAGACACGGTCGGGACCGGTGTGGCCCCTCCGGCCACGCCTCGGACGGCGGGCCGGGGTGCCTGGGGAGTCCAGGGCAGGGACGCCTCGGTGCCGCGGCACGCTCCGGCAACGATGACACCGACCGCCGCTGCCACGGCCAGGCGCCATGCCCCTTGCGGTCGCCTCAGGCGTGGACGGGGTGAGGAGTCCACTTGCCGGCCAGCACTCGGGCCAGGTAATGGCCGGTGAAGGAGGCCTTGTCCCGGGCCACCTCTTCCGGAGTGCCCGTGGACACGAGGCGGCCGCCATCGTCGCCCCCTTCGGGTCCCAGATCGATGATCCAGTCAGCGGCCTTGATGACGTCCAGGTTGTGCTCGATCACGATCACGGTGTTGCCGGAGTCCACCAGCGCCTGGAGGACGTCCAGCAGCTTCTCCACGTCCGCGAAGTGGAGTCCCGTGGTGGGCTCGTCCAGAATGTAGAGGGTGTTGCCCGTTGCCACCCGGGACAGCTCCCGAGACAGCTTTATCCGCTGGGCCTCTCCTCCAGATAGGGTTGGTGCCGGCTGCCCCAGACGAATGTAGCCCAGGCCGACGGCGTTCAGGGTCTTGAGCTTGCGCCGAATGGCGGGGATGGCGTGGAAGAACTCCTCCGCCTCGCTCGCGGTCATCTCGAGGACGTCGGCGATGGTGGCCCCCTTGTAGCGGATCTCAAGGGTCTCCCGGTTATAGCGGGCGCCGTGGCAGATTTCACAAGGCACGTACACGTCGGGCAAGAACTGCATCTCGATCTTCAGGATGCCGTCCCCGCGGCAGGCTTCGCAGCGGCCGCCCTTCACGTTGAAGGAGAAGCGCCCCGGCTTGTAGCCCCGCAGCCGGGCATCGGGGAGGGTGGCGAACAGGTCCCGGATCGGGGTGAAGAGGTTGGTGTAGGTGGCTGGGTTGGACCGGGGGGTGCGCCCGATGGGGCTCTGGTCTATGTCGATGACCTTATCGAGGTACTGATGGCCTTCGATCCGATCGTGGGCCCCGGCCGGCCGCCGCGCGTTGGCGAGGATCTGGGCCAGGCGCCGGTAGAGAACGTCCAGCACCAAGGTGCTCTTGCCGCTGCCGGAGACCCCCGTGACGCAGGTGAGGGTGGCAAGGGGGAAATCGACATCAATGGACTGCAGGTTGTTTGCCCGGGCTCCCTTCACCCGCACCGAGCGGCCGCTGCCGGTACGCCGGACCGCGGGGACGGGGACGTGGCGCCGGCCGCTCAAGTACGCCCCGGTGAGGGAGGTGGCGCACTTCTCCACGATTGCCACCGGGCCCTCGGTGACCACCTCGCCCCCATGTTCTCCCGCCCCGGGGCCGAGATCGACGATCCAGTCCGCTGACCGCATCGTCTCCTCGTCGTGCTCCACGACCAGGACCGTGTTGCCGGTGTCCCGCAGATTGAGGAGGGTCTTGATCAGACGAGCATTGTCCCTCTGGTGGAGCCCGATTGACGGCTCGTCCAAAATGTACAGAACCCCCATCAGGCGGCTGCCGATCTGAGTGGCCAATCGGATGCGCTGGGCCTCACCGCCCGAAAGGGAGGTGGCGCGTCGAGCCAGGGTCAGATAGTCCAGGCCCACGTCCACCATGAAGCCAAGGCGCTGGCGAATCTCCTTCACGATCTCCTTGGCGATCAGAAGGTCTCGCTTGCCCAGGCGTGCGCCGCGGCCGTTGTGACCCTTGGCACCCTCCAGGGCGCTGGCCCAGGCCAGGGCATTGCGCACCGTCATGTGGGTGACGTCGACAATGCTTTGGCCGGCCACGGTGACCGCCGCCATTGCGGCCTGCAGCCGGGCACCGTTGCAGGTGGGGCACGGCCGGCTGGCCATGTATCTCTCGAGCTCGGAGCGGACGTACTCCGACTCCGTGCCCTCATAGCGCCTCTCCAGATTGCCGACAACTCCCTCGAAGCGAGTCTTGTACCGCCTTGTCCGCCCCCTGCGGGTGCGGTACTCGACCTCGAGGCGTTCGTCGCTGCCGTGGAGCACCAGGTCCTGGACTCGATCCGGCAAGTCCTGCCAGGGTACATCGAGGCGGAAGTCGTTGTCCCGGGCCAGGCTGGCCAGGATCTGCATGTAGTAGCCGTCTTGATTGCGAGTCTTGGACCACGGAGCGATGGCGCCCTCGCGAATCGTGAGGTCAGGGTTCGGGATGATCAGGGACGGCTCGATCTGCCGGAGGGTTCCGAGGCCCTGGCACGCGGGGCACGCCCCGTGGGGGCTGTTGAAGGAGAAGGACCGGGGCTGGATCTCCGGCAGATTGATGTCGCAGTCGGGACAGGCGAAGTGCTCGCTGAAGACCATGTCCTCGGTGCCGTCCTCGCCGAGGACTGCCACAACCATGGCGCCGCCGCCCAGCTCCATAGCGGCCTCGACGGAGTCGGCGAGGCGGGTGCGGTCCACGCCGTCGGCTCGAATGACGAGGCGGTCCACAACGGCCTCGATGGTGTGGCCCTTGTACCGGTCCAGTTCGAAGGTGTCGTCCACATCCGCCACCGCGCCGTCCACCCTGACACGCACGAAGCCGGCCCTGCGGACATCTTCGAACACCTTGTCATGGGTTCCCTTGCGGTCGCGCACCAACGGGCCGAGGAGGAGCACTTTACTCTCCTCCGGCAGGGCCAATATGCGGTCGACCACCTGGTCCGCCGTCTGCCGGGCCACTACCTTCCCGCACTTGGGGCAGTGGGGCACGCCAATACGAGCGTACAGGAGCCTCAGATAGTCGTAGATCTCGGTGACGGTGCCGACGGTGGAGCGGGGATTGTGGCTGCCGCCCTTTTGGTCGATTGAGATGGCGGGGGACAGACCCTCAATCTGGTCGACGTCGGGCTTGTCCATCTGCCCTAGGAACTGCCGGGCGTAGGCCGACAGGCTTTCCACGTAGCGGCGCTGGCCCTCGGCGTAGATGGTGTCAAAGGCCAATGAGCTCTTGCCGCTGCCCGAGATGCCGGTGATCACGACCAGCTTGTCCCGGGGGATGGACACGTCAATGCTCTTCAAATTGTGCGCCCGGGCACCGCGCACAACTAGGTGGTCCTGAGCCATGGGTAGATCCGGGATTGACGGTGGTGGGTCCCGCCGCGGGCGGGAGCCCCGAAGCATAGCACGCGGGGCCCAGCACGGCGCCGCCGGCTGCAGCGGGGCGCTGGTTCGGCTAGGATGCCAGGGCCGCGCAGCGCGTCCCTCGGTGCGAAAAGGGGTTCTCGGCCGGACTCTTAGGCGAGGCTCTGGGAGAAGCGCCAGAGATAGCCGTCGGGATCGACGACGGTGAAAGTGCGCCGCTGGCCTTCATCACGGGGCGGAGAGGGGGCCAGGCCTCGGGCGACGAGGGCGTCGTAATAGGCATCCAGGCCGCTCACCTCGACGGTCACCGACAGGCCGCCGCAGCCATTTCGTGGCGGGCGCCCCCGGCCCCCGCCCGCCCTTGCGGCGGACAACCGCCGGTCGGCGCGCCTGAGGGCGCCCGCGCGCGCACCAGCCCGGGCGGCCCTGGAGG
>CAZXNP010000151.1:0-5668 GCA_964642035.1 uncultured Anaerolineales bacterium
CGCGCGCCGTGGGCCCTGCCTGGCGTCCGCCCCCAGGGGCCGACAAGGCCCCGGCCAACGCCACCGCTTCCAGGACCCCGCGCCTACTCGGGATCACCGGGAGAGGCGCCGCCGGCATAGCCGGTGAGCTCCACATACCCGAAGCCCTTGATGGGCGCCCCGGAGGCCGTGCCCGTGGTCTCCACGGCGCCCTCCCAATACCGAATTCCCAGATCGTGCTCCTGGTCAGCCACCAGGGGCCGGACCTCGAGGCCAAGGCCCGCCCCCTCCACCGCGAGACGCCAGCCCGACGGGTACCGTCCGCTGCTGCGGGGGCTTGTCCACTCACTTGTCACCTCCAGGTGGAAGTCCTGGGCCGCCAGATTGTGCGTCGTCCCATCGGCATCGATTATGCTGCCGCCGGACTCGTCGGCCGGGGAGCCGTCGACGCGCCGAAGGCGGAAGAGCATCAGGTCCCGGCCGTCGTCCAGCTGAAGCGAGAACCAGTCCCAGCCTGCGCGGTCCCGCGGCAGGGCGCTGGTGGACCACTCGTGGTCCATCCAGGCCAGGCCGGACACCTGGGCGACGCCGTCCGGCGTCCTCACCGTGCCCTCGGCCTCCAAGCGCGAGTAAGAATAGTACATCGATGCGTTACCGGGCTCCGGGCCCTTCCGGCTATAGCCCCCATCGCCGTGAAGGGCCGGCGGTTTGAGGGGTACAAGGCGCAGGTCCAAGGCCACGGGGCCGTCCCGGTGCGTCGCCGCCCCTCGCAGGCGGATGCCGTCGGCGCCGTGGCGTGCCGTCCAGTCCTCGACCCACACGGCGAAGGGCTCCGCCTGGGCCCCGGCCAGACCGACGGCCCCTCGGGCGAGGCGCTGGCTGGACCGGAACTTGCCGGCCCCCACATCTGTAATCGCGAGGTGGGCCATGAAGACGCGGTCGGTGCGCCACGCGGATGACCGTGGGCCACCGGCTGCGGGCGCCCCCTTGGGAGGCACCATCCCGCGCCGGAAGAAGGTGAGCTGAAACCCGTAACGGTCACCCGCCGCGGTGGCCAGGTTGCCGGTGTAGTACCACCACTCCGTCTGGAACTCCGGGTGCGGGCCGTGGTCGGCGGGGAATACGAGGCGCCGCGGCCCGGTGACCCGGGCGAAGCCAGATGGGTCGCTGGCCAGGAAGTCCACCACGTCGGCGGACACCTGCCCTCGGGATGACGGGCGGGAGGCGGCAAAGATGCCGAGAAGGGCGACCGCGGCCACGGCAACACCCGCAGCGAGGGCCCGCCTCACCCTGTCACTCCTCCCTGAGGGCCCGGGCCACGGAGCTGCGCCCCAGCTTGAGGGCCGGGTAGGCCCCGGCCAGCAGGGCCGCCGCCAAGGCCACCGCCAGGGCCTGGGCAAAGACCGTCCCCTGGACATCACTCTGCAGGCTCCAACCGAAGCTGCGGCGATTGATGACCCGGATGAGAACCACGGCAAGGGCTAGCCCCGCGGGCAAGCTGAGGAGCCCGGCCACGGTTCCCATGAGCCCCGTCTCCAGCAGGGACATGGCCGCCATCTGCCCCCTGGTCAGGCCCAAGGCCCGCAAGGTGGCCAGCTCCCGCGAGCGCTCCAGCTGCAGGGCCATTAGGGCCGTCAGAACGCCCATGAAGGCCACGACGATGGCTAGGAGCTGCAAGGCCGAGGCAATAGTGAAAGCCCGATCGAACACCTCGAAGACCGCCCGGCGCAGCCCCCGGTTGGACTGGGCAACGATGTTGTACCGGGTGCCATACTCATCTGCGACACGGGCGGCAAAGGCGTCGGCATCGATGCCCGGCTCGAGAAGCAGGGCGACGGAAGATACCCTATCGTCGCGCCACAGCCGCCGGTAGACGGCGTGGCTCATGAGCACGTGGCCCTGGCCCGACGAGTAGTCGTAGGCCACCCCCGCCACGGCGAAGGACTCCACGCCCTCCTCGGTGCGGAGCCTCACCGTGTCCCCGACGCCGAGGCCGTGGCGCCTGGCGAAGGGCTCCGTGATGGTGACGGCCCCGGCGTCCACCATGCGTTGGACCTCGGCCGGGCTGCCGGCCGACTCCAAGAATCGCCGTGTATTGCCGCCAATGTCCTTCTTGACAGCAATGACATCCACAGGGCCGAGGTCCGGCGACCTCACCTGCACGCCCAGGGCAAAGAGGACCTCGTCGACTTCAGGGCGGCGCTGGAGCTCGTCCACCAGCTCCGGCGCCACCGCACCGGTCACCCGGTTGGCCGCCACGGGCGGCGGCGAGATGAAGACGTCGGCGGCCAGGGTTTCCTGGAGCCACTCGTCGACCGTGAGGCGGAAGCTGTCCACCATGATGCGCACGCCGACGCTGACGCACACGGCGATTGCCAGGGCGGCCACGGCCACCGCCGTCCGGCTGAGGGCGCGGGCCACGGCCCGGGGCCCCATGGCGCCCACGGGCCCCACCAACCGGCGCATCAGGGGCTCGGCCACCGCCATGGTCGCCAGGGTGACGGCCGGCGCCGCCAGGGCGAAGGCCAGTGCCAGGGCCCCCAGGGCGGCAAAGGCCGGGGCCAGGCGTCCCCCCGGCACTGCCAGGAGGGCCGCCGCGGTGGCGGCGGCGGTCAATGACCCCCACAGCAAACGCCAGGCACCTCGACGGGACCTTTCCTCGGTGTCAGAGCGCCGGAGGGCCGACACCGGCGGCACGGCCGTGGCCTCGTAGGCGGGGGCCACGGCCGACAGCCCGGCGGCCGCGATTCCGAGGAAGCCCGCCTTCATGAGGGTCGCCATCGGAACCTGGACCTCCTGCACCCGCAGGACGTAGTACACATCGTTGATCGTGCGGGTAACTAGCCCCACGGCACCGCGGCCCAGGACAGCGCCGAGGGCCCACCCTAGACCGGTGCCGACGGCCCCGAGCACCACTGCCTCGGCCATCACGAGGCCGAAGATCTCCCGCCGCGTGACCCCGAGGGCCCTCAGGGTGGCCAGGGTGGGGCGGCGCTGAACGACGCTGAAACGAACGGTGTTGAAGATGAGGAACATGCCCACCAGTAGGGCCAGGAGGCTCAAGGCGGTCAGGTTCATCTGGAAGGCCCGGGTCATTGCCTCCACCGTCTCCCGGGACTCGCTGGCGGGCACGACCTCGGCTCCGGGCGGCAACACAGCGTCAATTCGGCCCATGGCCTCGCGGCGCAGGGCGCCGTCGGCGGGGAGGATGAGGTCGATGCGATCCAGGCGCCCGCCGCCATCGACGCGGCCCAGGAGCTCTTGGGCGGTGGACACATCTGCCACCAGCAAGCCCCTCAGCGCCCGACGGCTCAACTCGTCCCGTGGCGCCAGGAGCCCAACCAGTTTCGCCCGCCGCGTTGCGGTCCCCACCTCCAGGGTCAGGCCGTCACCAGAACGGAGGCCGTGGCGGCGGGCAGTCTCCGCCGTCGCCACGACAGCGCCAGGCGTGACCATGAAGGACGTGACCGCCGCCCGGGTCAGACCGCCGGAAGCACCACCGAGGAACTGGCGAAACGGTGCCTCGGCCATGGGGTCCACGCCCAGGAGGACCATGGCTTGCGCCCCCATCTCCCGCACCACGACGGTGCCCTGCACCACCGGCGCGGCGGCCGAGTAGCCCACCTCGACCCTGAGGCGGCGGTACACCTCTTGGTCAATCCCCCGGGGCCCCCCCACGATGCGGTCGGTGGCCCGGCCCGTGACAGCCTCCGTGGATGTCCGGAATGCCTCCAGGGCGCTGGCGTTGGCCAAGTCGACTGCCACGACCACCGCCACGCCCAGGGCGACGCCGGCGACCAGGAGGGCGCTCTGGAGGGGCCGGCGCACGGCATGGCCGAAGGCCACTCGGACGAGGGCGCCGCGGGAGACGGAGGTCCTCAGTCGCCGGGCCGCGCTGGCGGCGGTGGTGCCTGGAGTCGCGGGCGCCCAGGGGCCGCCGCGGAAGCCCCCCTTGGAGTCGAATCCGGCGCCGCGATCGTGGCCACTTCCACAGGCACGAGGTGCCCATCCTCCACCCTCAGGACCCGGTCCGCCCCAGAGGCCACGGCTCGGGAGTGGGTAGCGGTTATGAGGGTCCCGCCGCGCTCCCGGGAGAGGCTCGCCAAGAGGCGAAGCACCGTGGCCCCCGTGTCGGCGTCGAGGTTGCCAGTTGGCTCATCGGCGAGCACTAGATCGGGGTCGCCGGCCAGGGCCCTGGCTATTGCAACCCGCTGCTGCTCGCCTCCTGAGAGACGATCGGCGAAGGCCCCGGCCCTATTCGCCAGCCCGACCGCCTCCAGCATTGCCCGGGCTCGGGCGACGGCTTCCTTCCGGCCCTGGAGCTCCAAGGGCAGCTGCACGTTCTCGACTGCGGTGAGGGTCGGTATGAGATTGAAAAATTGGAAGACGAACCCAACGTGATGGCGCCGGAACAAGGTCCGCCGTCGATCCGTCAGGCGGCTCATGGGCGCGCCGGCCACCACGACGGCCCCGGACGTGGGAGCGTCGATTCCGGCAATCAGATTCAAGAGAGTCGTCTTGCCGGAGCCGCTGCGGCCGAGGAGAGCGACGAACTCTCCCGCACGAAAGCTGGCAGACACCTTGTCGAGGACCACATGCCGGCCGCCGGCCTCGCCGTATGTCTTTGACACAGCCTGGAGGACGACTGTTGGCTCCGAGACGAGGGCGGGTAATCGCGGCATGGCAGGCCATGATAGCATCCGGGGGCCCCGGCCCGATCGGGTCCCTCACATCGGGCGGGGGCCAGGGACCGCCACCGAATTGCCCCGGAGACTGACTTAGTGAGCCAACTGACCTTAGTGACTGCATTGTCGTGCTCGATCCTGGCCTGCACCACCGGCTGCGTCGGCGACGGCGCAGCCGATTCCCCCCCGGAAATCCGATACGGCGAGGACATCTGCGCCGAGTGCGGCATGATCATCAGCGATCCGCGCTTCGCCTCAGCGCTTGTCCAAGACGCCAGTGACAATGAGGTCGAGGCCACAGCCTTCGACGACATCGGCGATATGCTGAACTACCTGGACAAGCACCCCGGCGACAACGTGATCAAGCTCTACGTCCACGATGCCCTCACCGAGGAGTGGCTTGACGCCACGGTGGCCCACTACGTGTCTAGCGACGAGCTGGAGACACCCATGGGCCACGGTCTGGCCGCCCTTGCCGAATCGGTGGACGCCGACAGGATGGCGCGGGAGCTGTCGGGCACCGTCCTCGATTGGGACGGCCTCCTGGCAGCCCACCGGGCTGGCACGGCGGGAGGGGCCCCTGTGCGGGTGCCCGGAGAGACGAGAGCCGCTGGCCAGCATCGACACGGCGACATGCCCGAGGTGATTCTCGGCGAGACCGAGAACGACGGCACGCACCTGCAGTTGGTCTCCCATGAGGTCCCGCACCCAGGGCGCAACACGATCATGGTGCACCTGACCAGGGCCGACGCCACTCCCTTGGAGGGGGCTCGTGTCACTATCGAGGCGCGCCTCCGGGACTCCCAAGCCGACGGCCAGCCTCGGGGTTCCCTGGCGAAGCCCCTGGCGGAGGAGGAGCCTGGCATGTACCACGGCCAATTGGACTTCGGGGCACCGGGCGACGGCGACCCAGGACCATGGACGGTCATCGTGATCGTAGGCGATCCGTCAACCCATGAATCGACGAGAGCCGTCTTTGGTGTCGATGTGGCGTCAGGTGCCCC
>CAZXNP010000152.1:0-5654 GCA_964642035.1 uncultured Anaerolineales bacterium
CCGGGACGCCGCCGCGGTCCTGGTGTCGGGGCCCGCCGCCGTGAGCATGTCCGGGTCGGCGCTGCCGAAATAGCCCACCGCCACAAGGGCCCCGGACAAGGCGAAGAAGGCCACCCGGGTGGCCGCGATGGCAATCCCGAAGTGGATTTCGATGAAGTGGGCGATCAAGCCGCCCATGAGGCCAGCCATGAGAAGTCGCCCGGGGCGATCCGGTGGGCTCCAGCCCCGAAGGGCCCGGAGGGCAACGAAGGCGAACAGGCCGGCCACCATCCCGGCGGGCAAGGCCACGCCGAAAAAGGTGGCGTTGCCGGCCCACCACTGGAATGCCATGGCGCTCACTGCCCCGCCGCCGGCCCACAGGCCGAGGAACAGGTTTCGCCACGTGGCGCCGTCGATGAAGCCCAGCCACTTGAGGCCATAGTAGAACAGGCTAGTGAACAATAGCAGGTGGGCGGCGAGGCCAATGAGGCCCAAGTTGATCAGGACGTCGAAGACCTCGTTATGGGATCGATCCGGCGAGGCGTTCCGGCTCTCGAGGGTGCCGAGCTCGGGCTGATAGAAGGGGGTATACGCTACCTGCATCGACTCGGGCCCCCAGCCGACCACGAGGCGCTTCGGATCCGACTCGATGAGCTCGACGGCGCCCTCCCAGATGAGAACCCGGACGCGGCCGGTCCCCGAGTGGGTCTCAAACACCCTGCCCAGGCGGCCTACGTAGGGCACTCCCCGGAGGGGCGCCAAGGGGCTCGCCGGTAGGTTGAAAACCACGAGGAAGGCCGCCACCGCCACCCCTGCCCCGACCACGGCGGCCATGCCCCGGCGACTGGCCTTCAAGGCGGCCATCAGGAGAAACAGGAAGAAGACGCCGCCGAGGAGCCCCAAGAGGGGGCCGCGGCTCTGGGAAAACACCACGGCCAGGAGCTGAATGGCCAGCAAGACGAGGTAGCCGCTTACCCGCAAGACGGCGGCGTTGCCTTCGTCCTCGTCCAGGTCCCGCATGGCCTCGGCCAGCCGCGCCATGGTGAGGGGCACCACCACGATGAGGAAGGCGGCCACGAAGATGGAGTTGCCCATGGTGCTGGCGATGCGCTTCGTCGTGTCCCCCTGCCACGGCATGATCTCCCGGCCGAATTTCTGCACGATTCCGTACAGGCCGACCGGCAAGGTGGGCAGGATCAGGGCAAACACCAAGCGATCGAGGCGGCCGCGATCCCGGACCAGGGCGACGATGCCCAGGAAGACGACGACGTAGGCCAGCCACGAGTAGAAGCCCTGGAGGCGCTGATAACCGCCGGTCAGGCTCTGAAAGGGGACCACCGACGTGACGGTGGACAGGGCATAGGAGGCGGTGATGAGCAGCACCGGCACGACCAAGGGAATCCGCAGCCAGCGACCCACCGCCGCCCTGGTGGGGGCGCCCACCTCCGCCCACCGCACGGCGGCCGCCGCCACCATCATGAGGGCAATGGACCTGAGGAGGGTCAGCTTGTCCGGCTCGAAGACCCGGTTGGACCACACGTCGAAGAACAGCGGTGTGACGATGATAGCCGCCAGCCAGCCGGCTTCCACGAAACGGTCGGCAAAACGCGATACTCGGGTCGACATGGCGCGGGCCATTATAGGGGTCCTCCTCGGGCCCCGGAAGCCGTGGGGGCCGCCGCCGCTGGGCAGGCCGGGGCGATTCAAGTATCCTCGCCCGCCGGAGGTGGCTCCAATGCGCTGGTGGATATCGACCCTTGTTGCCCTGACGCTGCTGGCGGTTGCCCCTCGGCCAGGGGCGGTGCTGGCCCAGGGGAAAGACCATTGCGGCGCCGTGTCGAACAACGAGACCTGGGCGGCGTCGGCAAGCCCCCACAACGTCACGTGCGACGTCACCGTTCGCAACTCGGTGTTGCGCCTGGAGGCCGGAGCCCTGGTGCTGATGCACCCCGGCACGAATCTGATCCTGGAGAGGGGCTCCAGCCTGCAGGCTGTGGGCAATCAGCGGGGCAAGATCCGGATCAGAGCCATTCCCGACGACGTGGAGCCGGGGTACTGGGGCCAGATCCGCTTCATGGCTGATGCCGACGCCAGCGCGATGGAGTTCGTGGAGGTCAGTGACGGCGGCCAGGGCGGGCAGCCCATGGTATTGGTCCTTGGCTCCGTGGTGCGCATGGGGAGCCAGCCGACGCCGTCGGACCAGTTCAAGAACGTGCGGCTGATGAACGCCGCGGGGGTTCCCCTGGCGATAACGGCCAACGAAGTTGGGCCCAGTCTGGCGGCGGCCGGCGACTTTTCCCTGGGGCGCGCTTGCGGCCAGCTGAGCATCGAGGAGTCCAACACCCTTCGCGCCATCGAGATCCTTGCCGCCGGCGAGCCCGACGTCACCGACTCCCAGACGTGGTTCGATTTCTGCGTACCGTATCAGACCGTGGACAAGATCACGGTGGCGGGGCCCGATGCCCCAACCCTGGGGATCAGCTCCGGGGTCGAGATTCGCTTCGGCCCGGACGGGGGCCTTGTCGCGGGCCTCGACGCCGAAAACCCGGGCCAGCTGGAGACCAACGGCACTCCCGATCAGGCGGTACGACTGACGGGCCTGACCCAGGAGCCGGGGTCGTGGGGCGGGGTCGATCTCACCGATTTCACCTCCGGCGGCCACAGCCTGTCCGAGACCAGCGTGGAATACGGCGGCCGTGGGGGGCGGCCCATGGTCCGGGTCACGACCGCCGACGCCATCGCTGGGATAGTCGCCTTTCGCCACGCCGCCTCCTATCCCCTCGAGATAGTGGCCGATGGAGTGCAGGGCTTCCTGGAGGGCCTTTGGATCGCTGGGGTGGAGGGCTTCGAGGACAACGGCATCCAAAGGGTGCGGGTCATAGCCGACGGCGACGAGCCGGCCCTCAGCCGCAGCACCACCTGGGGTGCCCTTGGGGTGTCCTTCGAGCTCGACGGCACCCTCACCGTGGCCTCCCCCGGCCTCGCGGCGCGGTTCAGGCTCCTCCCGGGGGCGACATTGGCCTTCGCCCCCGGGCAAACCCTCACAATAGGCGATCCCGAGGCCGGATCAGGCTCGTTGCAGATCGAGGGCAACGCCAACCGCCGGGCGGTCCTGACGGGCGTGGAGGCCACTCCAGGGTCCTGGGGGGGCCTCGTCATCACCGACGCCGCCGAGGAGGCGACGATAAGGGGGGCCCGCATCGAGTTCGGGGGCAGCGCCCCTGAGGCCATGGTGCGATGGGGCGATGTGGACGGCACCATCACGACCACCGTTCTGGCTGGGGCGCCGGGCTATCCCCTGTCGGTGCCCCTGGGCCGGATCGGCGTCTTGGTCGCCAGGCACGTGGCCAGCCCGGGGGATCGCAATATCGTCCAAGACAACGGCGTCGATCGTTTTCTCGTCAACGGCGCGGACATTTCCCAGAGCGGACGGTTCGAGTGGTACGATCCCGGGGCGGCCATCGAGTTCGACGGCTCCCTCGCCTTCACCGGATCATCGGCCCGCCTGGACCTGCACGACGGACTGCGGCTGAGATTCCGGGCTGGCCAGGGGATGCGAATTGGAGGCGAGGCGACCCAACGGGTGACCCTCCACTTCGACGACGACGATGCCGACGACCGGGTTGCCCTCGGGGCGGCGGACTCCGCCGCCGGCTGGGGGGGCCTCACCATAGCCCGGGGGAGCGAAGCCACCGGCGGCGGGGTCACGATCTCTGGTGCCGCAGCCGACTCCGCCAACCTCGTCGTGGCCGGCGGCGAGGTTGACCTGCGGGACGTGGATCTGGCGGACGCCGCCGGCTTTGGCCTCGACGCCGTCGGCGGCAGTGCCCAGGCCCGGCTGGTGAGAAGCCGGATCACGGGGAACCGCATCGGCGTCCGGGCCCGGGACGACGCCTTCATCGAGATCGCCGAGAGCACCGTCGCCGGCAACACCGAGGCCGGTGTCGTCAATGAGCACCAGTCCTTCTGCATCGACGCCGTCAGGGTCTTCTGGGGTCGGCAGAGGGGCCCCGACGATGCCTCGGCGGCCCCAGACAACTGCATGACCGCCGCCAACTTGAGCCCCGGCGCCGACAAGGTGAGCGATTTCGTCGACTGGTGGCCCTATGCCCTTGATGTCGAGGACTACCGCCCCGCCCCGGGCCTCGGCCCCAACCCCAAGAAGCTATTCATTCCCCTCGTGGCCCGCAACTGGCGCCGGACCCCCTAGGGTGCGCACCTAGCCGGACATGGGCTCTGGCTTCCGCCGCCTGGAAGAGCGCCGCGCGAGCCACACGGCGAAGATCACGACGAAGGCCACGATGGCGACGCCGATGATAAGGGGGGCGAACAGGGCAACGATGCTGGTGAGAAACGCGGCCACGTCCTCCATGGTGCTCACCACCGGGTTGCCCAAGCCATGGGTGGTGGCGGTGACCACCGGCCGGGCCGTGGCTTTGGCGCTGTGGGCAGCCCCGGCCACGACGAAGCCCAACACCAGGGCGAGGCGCGGATCCAGGAAGGAAACGGTGCCCGTGGAGGCGGCGAAGAGAACGGCCCCTGCCGTGGGGCGCACGAACAGGCCGATGAGGTCGTTCACGTGGTCGATGATGGGCACCTTGTCGGCCAGGACCTCGATGAGGAGCAGGACGGTAAGGCCGGCAATGACCCACCCGTCGGTGAGGATATTAAAGGGGGCCGCCAAGCGCATCAAATCGGGCTGGAGCCGGGCGGCGAGGGCAATGGTCAGCAGGGGGATATAGGCGTTCAGCCCGGCGGACGCCGATAGGCCGAAGGCGCTGAGGAGAGTTTGGATCTCGAGCATGCCTCACCTCCGGGGGCGGGCGGCCCTGACCGCTGCCAGGTACATTACTACGCCTCGGGGCCGATTCGGTTTCGCCCCCGTCCCCCCCGGCTCTGGGCCCCCTATGCCCGCTCCAGGCGGGCGAAGCTGGCCAGGAGTTTCTTGAGGCCCGCCCCGTCAAAGGCCACTGTGACTTCTTGATCACCTTCGATGGGGGCGCAGGTCACCACGGTCCCCACCCCGAAGGTGCCGTGGCGCACCTTATCGCCGGGGCTGAAACCCGCCGCCGGCGCGGTGGCCTTCGGGGCCCATTCCGCCTGCCGGCTACGCCGGGGGCGGCCTCTGTTGGCCGCCGTGGAGCCCGCGGCCGTCACCGCGTCCGCCGGCAGGTCGGCCAGAAACCGCGATGGCTTCCGCACGCTCCCGGAGCCGAAGGCGGAGCGACGAAAGGCATGGACGATGACCACCCTCTCCTTGGCCCTGGTCAAGCCCACATAGAACAGCCGGCGTTCCTCGTCCAAGGCAGTGGGGTCGTCGACGGACCGACCGTGGGGCAGGAGCCCCTCCTCTAGTCCCACCAGGAACACCGATGGGAATTCGAGGCCCTTGGCCGAGTGCAGGGTGAGAAGGGTGACCCGGTCTGGCGTCTCCTCCAGATCGTCCACGTCGGCCACCAGGGCGGCGGCTTCAAGCATGGCGGTGAGGGCATCTTGGGGCGGCAACGTGGCGTACTCCTCGGCCACGCCCCGCAGCTCCCCGACGTTGGCCCAGCGGTCCTCGCCCTCGTCGGAGCCATCACGAAGCCACCCGGCATAGCCGGTGCGGGCCAGCAGCAGGGATAGGAGGTCGGGCAGCGGCACGCCGTCTCCGGGCGCGAGCGCCTTCCCGGACC
>CAZXNP010000153.1:0-5632 GCA_964642035.1 uncultured Anaerolineales bacterium
GCCGGATGCGCTCTCGCCGATGGCCCACACGTCGTCGGCGGCGCACGCCTCTAGGGCAGCCTCGATGCTGGGATAGGTTTCGACCCCGGGGAGGCGCCGCTGGGTGATCACGATGTTGCGGCGCCCGGGGAGGGGCCGCGACCCCATGGACTCGAAGGTCAGCCGGCCCATGATCACGGTGGAGCCGGTGGTCAGGCGTTTGAAGCGCCGCATGTCGGCCGAGTAGTGCCACGGAATCGAGCCCCGGAGACCGATGGCCCCATCCTGGGACACCGCGGCAATGATAGCCCTGAGCGGGCGGCCGCGGCGCCGGCGCTTCACCGTGGTGGGGACCATGGTGCCATGGCCGGGGCGGGGAGCCCGGCGGTGCGGGCCAGCCGGTGGCCCCCCCTCCGAATCAGACCGCCACCTTGAAGCCAATCGCCGGATGAGGGTCATACCCTTCGAGGACGAAGTGGCCCATGACTTCCTCGGTGTCAGCCTGCAGCAAAGGCGCGACATCCTCCAGGCTCCTGAGGGCCGGATCTATTGCCAGCCGCGGAAGGGGCCGGGGGCGACGGGCCAGCTGGGTCCGCAGGCCTGGGACATGGTCGAATTCTGCCATGCTGCCATCGGGCTTGGCCGTGTAGATGTGGGCATCCACCAAAGTGTGGGCGAACAGGCCCGCCTCGAGATCGGTGAAGCGCGCCACAAGGGACAGCAGAAGAGCGTAGCCGGCGATGTTGTAGGGCACGCCCAGGGCCACGTCACACGAGCGCTGCGTCAGATGGAGATTCAGGCGCAGCCGGCCGGCACCATCGGCTTGGACGTTGAATATGAACAGGCAGTGGCACGGCGGCAGCGCGCTAGTCTGGGCGTTGCCCGGCGCCCAGGCCGTCACCACATGGCGTCGGCTCAACGGATCACGCCGGATGGCGTCGACTACCCAGGCTATCTGATCATTGAATGCCGGAGCCCCGGCCTCGTCGTGGACCGGGAAGTGGCGCCAGAAGTTGCCGTAGGCGCTGGGCACCCGCCCCTGGTCGTCGGCCCACGGGTCCCAGAAGGTGCAGCCGTGGCGGCGCAAGAGGCCGATATCGATGGCGCCGGAGAGAAACCAGAGATTCTCCACGATGATGTTCTTCAACGACACCCGCTTGGTGGTGAGCAAGGGGAACCCGGCGGCCAGGTCGATCTCGTAGTTGATGTTGAAGGTGGACAGGGTGTCAACCCCGGTGCGGTTCTCCTTGCGGGTGCCGGTCTCAAGTACCTCCCGGACGACGTCTAGGTACTGCTTCACTCGTGGCCCGCCTGGTGGCTAATTGGCGCAGTGTACCTGGCCGCGCTTCTCCAGGTACCGCTGGTGATACTCCTCGGCGCGGAAAAAGGAGCCTGCGGCCTCGATGGCTGTGGCCACCGGCTGCTCGTACCGCCCCGATGCCTCCACAACCCGTCGCGACGCCTCGGCCTCGGCCTGTTGCTCCCGGGAGTGGTGGAAGATGACGGACCGGTACTGGGTGCCCAGGTCCGGCCCCTGGCGGTTCACCTGGGTGGGATCGTGGCAGCCCCAGAAGGTGGCCAGGAGATCGCCGTAGCTGACCCGCGACGGATCGTACTCCACTCGCACCACTTCAGCGTGGCCAGTGCGCCCGGTGCACACCTCCTCGTAGGACGGCGCCTCCGTGGTGCCGCCCATGAACCCGACGGCCGTGTCAAGGACGCCCTCGACTTGACGAAAGGCGGCCTCCACGCCCCAGAAGCATCCTGCGCCGAAAGTGGCCTCTGCCATTGACTCCTCCTGATCCCGACCAGTGCCTGGGGCACCGACAATCGGCGGTTCGTACCGGGCTGGCCCTACGGTGCCACAGCCCCAGGACTCGGGGCAAAGAATCGCTCCAGGGCCAAGCCGTAGGTGGCCACCGACGACCCGAGGCCGGCCACGGAGCCGGCGAAGGCCCCCAAGGTAGCCTCTGCCTTGTCTCGGTAGTCCGCCTCCCCGGTTGCTGCCGCCAAACGCATCAGGGCTAGGGCGGCCATGGGGTTGGCCGCCGGGGTCGGGGCGTCGGTCACGTCCTTCGTGGCCCGGGAGAGGACCGCCAGGGCATTGTCGTCCGGGGCAATGTCGAAGAAGCCACCGCCGGCATCGTCCCACAGGGACGCCGCGGCGGTGTCCATCAGGTCGCGACTGGTGGCCAGATAGCTTGCGTCACCCGTGGCCTCGTACAGATCGAGGAGGGCGTTGGCCATGAGGGCCTGATCCTCGAATAGCCCCCAGCCGAGGGCCGTGGCGTCCACGAAGCCGTGGGCCATGCCCCGTCCCGGCTCGTAGGCGACGTCGAGAAGCCGATCGGCGGTAAGCGTGGCGAAGGCTACCAGATCCGGCTGGTCGAAGGCTTCGGCCGCCGCGAGGTAGGCCGAGATCATCATCGCGTTCCAGTTGGTGTAGACAGTGGGATCCACGAAGGGCGCCTTCGACTTGGACCGGGCGTCGGCCATTCGGGCCCGGCCCTTGGCGATGAGCCCCTCGACCTCCGCCACGGACCGACCCTGCTCCGCCGCCAGGGCGTCGGCCGTCTTGGCCAAGAAGAGGACATTCCGGTCCGGCAGCTCCCGGGTGGCCCGCGTCGGGCTGGCGGCAATCCCGAAGTGGGGAATGACCAGGGCCGCCTCGTCGGCGGTCAGGACGGCCTCGGCTTCGGCCAGGGTCCAGGTGTAGTAGGAGCCGTCGTCGTCCATTGAAACGTCGGCGTCTTGGGTGGCGTAGAAGCCGCCGCGGCGGCTGTCGCTGCCGGTGGTGGCCATGTAGTCCACGATCTCGAGGCCCGCCCGCATGTACAGGTCCTTGCCCGTGGCTTGGTATGCCCGGGCGAGGTTGCCCAGGGCGCCGGCGTTGACGTAGCTCATCTTCTCGAAGTGGGGCACCCGCCACCCGGGGTCCGTGGAGTAGCGGAAGAGGCCGCCGAAGATGTGGTCCCGGACACCGCCGGTGGCCATGCCGTCCAGGGTCGTGGTGGCCATCGTCAGCCAGGTGTCATCTCCCGTGTCGGCGTAGCGAAGCAGGGCCAGATCCACTGCCGAAGCGTTGGGGAACTTGGTGGTGCCGCCGCCCCAGCCGCCGTTCTCCTCGTCGAAATCATCGCGCAAGCCCTGGGCCACCGATGCCGCCAGGTTCGCTGTGACCGCCCCGGGCGCCGTCAGCCGCGCGTCCACCGCGGCGATCTGATCGTGGAGGCGCTGGGCCTCGGACCACACCTCTTCCCTCTGGGCGGCGTAGACCTGCACCACCCGAGGCAACAGCTCCGTCAAGCCCACCCGACCACCCACCGTGTCGGCGGGGAAGTACGTCCCTCCAAAAAACACCTTCCCGGCCGGGGTCAGGAAGGCGGTGAGGGGCCACCCCCCCTGGCCGCTGATGGCCTGCACGGCCCGCTGGTAGCGGGCGTCGATGTCGGGCCTGGCGTCCCGATCGACCTTGACCGGCACGAAGTTGGCGTTTATCAGCCGGGCGATGGCCGGATTCTCATAGGATTCGGCATCCATGACGTGACACCAGTGGCACCAGACGGCGCCGATGTCCAGGTAGATGGGCCTGTCGAGGCGCCTGGCCACATCGAAGGCCTCGGGGCCCCACTCGATCCAACTCACGGGCTGCTCGGCGGCACTCTTCAGGTACGAGGACACCGACAGCGCCAACCGGTTCGGCTCCCCTGCCTGCCGGGGATATGGATCGGCCCCGGAGGTCAACTCGGCGGCGGACAAGACCACTCCATCACCCTCGGTCCCAGCCGCCGAGGAGACTCCGGGTCCATCGTCAGCCCTGGCAGGGGCCGGCGCGCCGGAAGCCCCCTGTCCTTCAAGAACTGGGGGCCCGGCGATGCCGGGGACGAGGCCCTTGCCGGCGGCCAACCCGAGGACCAAGGCCGCGGCGCCAGCCACGGCGACGAAAACAGCAACGCCCTTCGGCGCGGCCAACCTCCCGGGGACGCCTCCGCGGCCCGGCGTGGTGGCGGCATCCGGGCCGGCAGCATCCTTTTCCGGCCTCGCCTCCAGGGGGGCTTCGGGCGTCGGGTCCATCGTCATTGGGGCTCTCCTTGAATGCAGGCTAGAACCGGGTGAGCAGGTTGGGACCGGGCGGGCGGACCTCGACTGCCCAGGCCCAAACGGCTACCGTCCGGCCATGCCAGCTACGACGGGTGGCGCGGGCGGGGCTTACGCCGGGACCGACCCCCGAGTGCTCCGGGAGCGACCCGCGGAGTTGCTGCAGCGCCTCCTGGCCTTCGACACCACCAACCCGCCAGGCAACGAGGGCGACTGCGTTGCCTTTCTTGCAGGCGTGCTGGAAGCCGCCGGGATCTCCAGCCGAATGATGGCTAAGGTGCAAGGGCGCCCCAACCTGGTGGCCCGGCTGCCTGGCGCCGGCCGGTCCGAGCCTCTCTTGCTGTACGGTCACGTCGACGTCGTGACCACCAAGGGTCAGGACTGGGCAGTGCCGCCCTTCGCGGGGCTAGTCCAGGAAGGCTACGTGTGGGGCCGTGGGGCCATCGACATGAAGGGTGGTGTGGCCATGCTCGTGGCCGCCTTCCTGCGGGCGGCCGCCAGTGGTCCCCCGCCGGGGGACATTATCTTGGCGGTGGTGAGCGACGAGGAAGCCGGCGGCGACCTGGGGGCCCGGTGGCTGGTGGAGGAGCATGGTGATCTGTTCGCCGGGGCCCGCTATGCCCTGGGGGAATTCGGCGGCTTCCAGTTCCACATGGGGGGCCGCACCTTCTACCCCATACAGGTCGCCGAAAAGCAGCTGTGCTGGCTCAGGGCGACGGTCCGAGGGCCGGCGGGCCACGGGGCCAGGCCCATGCGCGGCGGGTCCATGGCCCACCTGGCACGGCTCCTGGGGCGGCTGGATCGTGGCCGACTGCCGGTGCACATCACCGCGCCGGCCAGGGACATGCTTGCCGGGCTGGCCGGGGGGTTGCCGGCCCTCCAGGGCCTGGGGGTGCGGGCAATGTTGGTGCCGGCCCTGACAGATGTCGTCTTGGACCGCCTGGGCGATCGGCGGCCCCTTTTCGAGCCCCTCCTGCGCCACACGGTAAACGCCACCATCGTCCGGGGCGGGGACAAGATCAACGTGGTGCCGGCCGAGGTCACCGTCGATCTCGATGGCCGCCTCCTGCCCGGCTTCACCCCACCGGACCTCATCGGCGAGGTCCGGGCCCTGGTCGGCCCGCAGGTGGAGCTGGAGGTCATCCGCCATGACCCCGGCCCGCCCAAGGCGGACCTGAGCATGTTCGAGAAACTGGCCGGCATCCTCCGGGAGCTCGACCCGGGCGCCCAGCCGATTCCGTACCTGCTGTCCGGAGTGACGGACGGCCGGTGGTTCGCCAGACTGGGCATTCAGACCTACGGGTTCCTGCCCATGACGCTGCCGCCGGACTTCAAGTTCTTCGAGGTCGTGCATGCCGCCGACGAGCGGATTCCCGTCGAGGCCCTCGAGTTCGGCACCCGGGCCTTGGAGCTGGCCCTCCGCCGGTTCTGACGCCGGCCTCGATCGCCTAGCCCACGTCGGCCGGCGCAAGTATGGTGGGCAAGGCGTGGGGGAGGGAAGCGTCGAGGACGGCACCGCCACACGAGCCAGTACACCTATACAGATCCGAGTACT
>CAZXNP010000154.1:0-5582 GCA_964642035.1 uncultured Anaerolineales bacterium
GGGCGCGGCAGCGGGCGGGCGGGTGGCCGGCGGGGGGCGCCCGGAGGCGCGCGCCCCCCACCCCCCGCCACTTCCCCCAGGAGGCCTCTGTCGGCGTCGGAGCCCAGAGCGACGGTGAAGACCGCGATGCCGGCCCGACGGGCCAGGCCGGCGGCGGTGATGGCCGTGCCCGGGGCCTCCACCTGGCGGCCGTCGGAAAGAAGGACGACGACGGAGGTGCTGGCCGTCCGATGCAGCTGGCCCAGGGCAACCTCGGCGGCTACCTCGATGCCCCGGTCGATCCGGGTGCCATGGCCGGTTCGGAGACCGGACAACGCGGCGGCCACCGAGGGCAGGTCGCTGGTCAGGTCCCGGGCTACGCTGGCCTCGTGGTCGTAGCCAACCACGGCGGCTTGGTCGACCTGGGGATCGAGGAGGTCGAGGAACGCGGTGGCCCCCGCTACCGCCTCGGCCAGCTTGCCGCCCCGCATGCTGGCGGAGGTGTCCAGCGCCAGGACCACGTCAGCCCCGGGGGAGGGGGTCAGACAGGCGCCCCTGGCCAGGGCAGGCAAGTAGATCGAGTGTGTCACTGGCGGCAGCACCTCCACCGCCGGAAAGGGGGGAAAGGGCTCCGATTGCCAATCCCCGGCGGAGTCCAGGTACTCGGCGCGGGCGCTGGTCACGGGGGGGTAGAGGCCGGTCCGGGTCATCCGGGTGCGCAAGGTTATTGTCGCTGGCTCGGCGGTGAGGACCGGCAGCCACCAGGTGAGGGTGCGGTCGCCGTTGGGCGCCGGCCGCCCACTACCCACCACGTAGGACGCCCCGGTCTCGAGTTCGGCGTACACTCGCACTTCCGTGACCTTGAAGCCCTGGATGATTCCGGCAATGCCCTCGTAGATTGCCCTCAGCTCGTCGGGACCGGGGGCGTAGGCCAGGTTGCTATCGGAGCCCGCCACCCGGAGGAGGGCGTCACGATCGGCGTCCGGGCCGAGGGCGACGGCGAAGATGACCGTGCCCTTCCGCCGGGTGTCGTCAGCTGCCGCCACCATGGCTTCGGCGTTGCTCCTGCCGTCGGTGAGGAGGAGCATGACGGCCACGGCGCCCGGTCGCCCCGTGGCCTCGAACTCCTCGTCGGCCAGGCGAATGGCCTCGGCGATGTCCGTCCCTCGGGACGGGCCGCCAACCGCTTCCAGGGCCGACAGCACCCGGTCAGGGCGGCTGGTGAGGGGCTGGAGGACGAAGGCGGAGCTGGTGAAACCCACCAGCCCCACCCGGTGCCGAGTGAAGTCCACCTGGGCGACGAACTCTCGCACCGCCTCCTTGGCAGCCTCGAGCTTGCCGTCATCGCCCATGGAGCTCGAGCGATCCAACAGCAGCAGGACGTCGGTGCGGGCCCCTTCCCCGGCCGGGCAGCCGGCGGTCATGAAAAGCTGGACCGCCACGGAGTCACCAGAGGCGACGATGAGGGGCGCCACTGCGCCGGCGGCGGTCAGGCGGCAGCCGTCGGCTAGCGGGCCGGCGGCGCCAAGGGCGAAGACCAGCACGAGGGCAGGGAGGAAGGGGCGGAGGAGTCGTAGGGTCATATGGGCGGTCGGGTTGAGGATGATGGTATCCCGTCCGTGGGCGGTGGCGTTGGCCTTGGGTTAAGCCGTCGGCAGGGGTCCTGACGGTGGAGGCACGCATCACGCTACGGCGAAGTCGGGGCCAGAGGCGTGCCGGGCGAGGCCTTGACGGTGTGGGACACCATCTCCTCGCCGTCGAAGACGAAGCGGCCGGCGAAGGGGCGGCCGGCCAGCATGTGGGGAAACCACAAGGCGTCGTCCGGCCACATGGAGTCGTAGGGGATGGCGGAGAGGGGCACCCAGAGGGGGATCGCCTCGTCGGTCTCCGCCGGGGTGCCCTCGAGGTCCGTTGCTGTGAACACCCAGACGTGGAGGCCGTAGCCGTCGAGGAACTGGAATCGCAGCTCCCCGGCGGGGGCGACCCCCAGGGGGGTGACCTCGAGCTCTTCCCGCACCTCCCGGACGGCGGCCGCCCGGGGTGCCTCGCCGGGATCCAGGCGCCCCCCGGGGCCGTTGATCTTGCCGGCGCCGAGGCCCCTCTTCTTCCTGATGAGTAGCATCCGCCCGTCCTTGATCACGAACAAGAGGGTAGCGTGCTCGGTGGGCTGCCACCCGTGCCAGTCCACCTCGGCCGTCATTGCCAGCGGGTTCCCCCGGGCCCTACGCTCCCCCGGGCGATGCGGTAGTGCTCCTGGAGGCTGCGCACCGCCAGGTCCCGGGAGCGGAGGGCCTTGATGCCGGCCACTGCGGCGGACGCCGCCGACAGCGTGGTGAGGAGAGGCACCCTGTGGGCCACTGCGGCGGCGCGGATGGCCAGGCCGTCGGCTCGGGCCCTGCGGCCCAGGGGCGTGGATATCACCATCCCGACCTTGCCGCCGGCTATGGCGTCCGCCACGTGGGGTGACCCCTCGGATACCTTCTTCACCCTTTCCACTTGAAGGCCGATCATCTCGAACCATGTGGCGGTGCCGGCGGTGGCCAGCAGCTCGAACCCCATGCGCAGGAGATCCCGGGCGATCTTCCCGGCGGCAGCCTTGTCGAAGTCGTTCACGGTGATCAGGACCCTCCCCGATGCGGGCAGGGCCTGGCCGGCGGCCAGGGAGGCCTTGGCGAAGGCGTGGCCGAAGTGGCTGGCGTGGCCCATCACCTCGCCGGTGGAGCGCATCTCCGGGCCCAGCTCCACCTCGGCCCCGGGCAGCTTGTCGAAGGGGAGGACCGCCTCCTTGACGAAGAAGCCATCCACCCGGGGGCTCTCGGTGAGACCCAGCTGGGCCAGGCTACGGCCCACGGCCACCTGGGCCGCGACTCGGGCCAAGGGCACCCCCGTGGCCTTGGACACGAAGGGCACCGTTCGGCTAGCCCGGGGGTTCACTTCGAGGACGTAGACTACGTCGTCCTTGATGGCGAACTGGATGTTCATGAGCCCCCGTACCCCCAGGGCCAGGCCAATCTGCTCCGTATACTCGGCGATGGCCCCGAGGTGGTAGGCGCTGACCCGGTAGGGGGGCAGCACCACGGCGCTGTCGCCGGAGTGGACCCCGGCCTCCTCGATATGCTGCATGATGCCGCCGATCACCACCCGCTGGCCGTCGCACACGGCGTCGACGTCTATCTCGTAGGCGTCTTCCAGGAATTGGTCCACCAACAAGGAGTGCCCCGGGGCGGCCTCGATGGCCGACGCGAGGAAGGAGCGCAGCTCGCCTTGGGAGTAGGCGATGGCCATACCCCGGCCCCCAAGGACGTAGCTCGGCCGCACCAGGACCGGGTAGCCGATGTCGTCGGCCCGGGCAACGGCGCCGGCCATGTCGAAGGCCGTGGCCCCGGCGGGCTGGGGAATCTCCAGGCTCTCCAGCAAGGCGCCGAATCGAGCCCTGTCCTCGGCGAGGTCGATGGTTTCCGGCGAAGTCCCCAGGATGGGCACCCCTTGGGCCGCCAGATCGGAGGCCACGTTGAGGGGCGTCTGGCCCCCGAACTGCACCAGCACCCCGTCCGGCTTCTCGGCGCGGCACACCGCCAGGACATCCTCGAGGGTCACGGGCTCGAAGTAGAGGCGGTCGGCGGTGTCGTAGTCAGTCGAGACGGTCTCGGGGTTGCAGTTGACCATGATGGTCTCGTAGCCAAGGTCCGAGAGGGCCTGGCAAGCGTGGACACAGCAGTAGTCGAACTCGATGCCCTGGCCGATGCGGTTGGGCCCGCCGCCCAGCACCATGACCTTGGGCTTGTCCGTGGGCCTGGCCTCGTCGGCGTCGGCGTAGGCGCTGTAGAGGTACGGGGTGTGGGCCTCGAACTCGGCGCCACAGGTGTCGACCCGGCGAAAGACGGGCTGCAATTCGAGGGCGTCCCGCAGGCGCCTAACGTCGGCGCCCCGGGGATGTGTCTCGTCCCGGGCCGCCAGGCGCGCGATCTGGTTGTCGGAGAAGCCGGCTACCTTGGCCCGGACCAGCAGCTCCTCGGGCAGGGTGGCGAGGGTGTGCCGAGCCAACTCCGCCTCGAGGACCAGGAGAGCCTGCATTTCCGCCACGAACCAGGGGTCGTAGCCCGTATCAGCCGCCACCGCCGGTGCCCCCACTCCGTCGGACAGGGCCGCGGCGGCCCGCAGGAGGCGGTCGGGGGAAGGGGCCCCGAGGTGCTGCTGCCCGTCGCCGGCCTCGCCGGGGGCCGTCGCCGGGGCGGCGCCGTCGCCCCGGGCGTCCTGGGGCACCGACAGGTAGCCAAAGCCGTCGAGGCCGATCTCCAGGCCCCGGAGGGCCTTGTTCAGGGCGGCGGCGAAGGTATCGCCGATGGCCATCACCTCGCCGACGGACTTCATTTGTGGCCCTAGAGTGGGGTCCACGCCCGGGAACTTCTCGAAGGCGAAGCGCGGGGCCTTGACGACGACGTAGTCGAGGGTGGGCTCGAAGGAGGCCGGGGTCTCCCTGGTGATGTCGTTGGTGATCTCGTCCAGCCGGTGGCCCACGGCCACGAGGGCGGCGATCTTGGCGATGGGGAAGCCCGTGGCCTTGCTGGCAAGGGCCGAACTGCGACTCACCCGGGGGTTCATCTCGATGACCACCGGGGCGCCGTCGTTGGGGTTGACGGCGAACTGCACGTTGGAGCCCCCGGTTTCCACCCCCACCACGTCCATCACCCGCCGGGCCATGTCCCGGAGCCGCTGGTACTCCCGATCCGTCAGGGTCATGGCCGGGGCGACGGTGATCGAATCGCCGGTGTGGATGCCCATGGGGTCCAGGTTCTCGATGGAGCACACCACCACGAAGTTGCCGGCCCCATCGCGCATCACCTCGAGCTCGAACTCTTTCCAGCCCAGGACCGACTCTTCCACCAGCACCTGGCCAACGGGGCTGGTGCGCAGGCCCTTGGCCGCGGCCGCCTCCAGGTCGCGGGCGGACCAGGCCACCCCGCCCCCGGCTCCGCCCAAGGTGAAGGAGGGGCGCACGAGCACCGGGAAGCCGAGGTCATCGCCCAAGGCCAGGGCGCCGGCCACGGTGTCGGCCGTGGCGCCGCCGGGCACCGGCACACCGGCATCCACCATGGCCTGGCGGAATCGGGCCCTGTCCTCCGCCATGCGGACGGCGGCCAGGGATGCCCCCAGGAGCTCCACGCCACAGGCCTCCAATACCCCCCGGTCCGCCAGGTCCACCGCCAGGTTCAGGGCCGTCTGGCCCCCCACCGTCGGCAGCAGGGCATCGGGCCGCTCCCGCTCTATTATCTTGGCCACCAGGCCGGGGGTCAGGGGCTCCACGTAGGTGGCGTCGGCGAGGTCCGGATCGGTCATGATGGTCGCCGGGTTGGAGTTGACGAGGACCACCCGGTACCCCTCCGCCCGGAGGGCCTTGCAGGCCTGGGCGCCGGAGTAATCGAACTCGCAGGCCTGGCCGATGACGATGGGTCCCGAGCCGAGGACGAGGATGGACTCGATGTCGGTGCGCTGGGGCACGGGGCCCCCGGGGCGGCGGCTGTCCTGACGCCGCGGCCTCCCTCCCGGACCCACGCTGCCCCGTCGACCACCACGCGCGCCGCGCGGCGCACGCTGGCGACCAC
>CAZXNP010000155.1:0-5568 GCA_964642035.1 uncultured Anaerolineales bacterium
GGTGGCGCGGCGCGTGCTCCCCATCGCCGTCCCCCGCTCGAGGGAGAGAGGTGAGAATACCGAGCCCCTGCCCCGCTACCTCCTGGCCCGAGTTGCCGCCCGCCACGGCCGGGCGCAGCGCCTGGCCCCCGACGCCATGCGTGCCCTCTTGCGTCACTCGTGGCCGGGCAACGTGCGCGAGCTGGAGAACGCCCTCGAGTACGCCGTGGCGGTGACCAAGGGTCAGACCATTCACGCCACCGACCTCCCCGCGGACGTGATCGAGGACCTGGCGCCCCTGGTGCCGGGGGCGGAGGTTGCCCCCGCTGCCTCGGGGGCGGGGCTTCCACCTCGGCAGCGCCTCCGTCGGCCCGCGCCACAGCCTCCGGTTGATCCGGCGGCGACGGCGGCCGCTCCCCCCCTCGACTCCAGCACCGCCGGCGATGACCGCCACCAGCTGATCTCCGCCCTCGACGCCCACCGCTGGCGCCGGGCGGAGACGGCCCGGGCCCTGGGGATCAGCCGCACCACCCTCTGGCGCCGGATGCGGGAGCTGGGCCTGATCTAGGAACGTTCCCGCGGGAACGTGCTGGGGTGGCCGTGGACCGGCCGGTGAAACTGCGCGTTCCAGACGGCGAAACGTAGTGTCGCACCGAAACGTTTCACAGGGCCCCTGAATGCCCCCCCGGCCAGGGGCGCCCCCATGGCGGCCCTTCTGGCACGCTCCATGCATTGCCGTTGGCTAGAGGCGCGGCGAGGCGCGCAAGGGAGGCAACCTTGAACAACATCGTGATCGTGGGGGCCGGCACCGCCGGCACAATCGTGGCCAATCGCCTGGTGAGGCAGGCACCGGACGGCTGGTCGGTCAGCATCGTTGATCCGAGCCCCGAGCACACGTACCTGCCGGGGCTCCTCTTCATTCCCTTCGGCGCCCACACCGAGGATCGCCTGTCCCGGCCCCGGGCCGACACCCTGCATCCCGGGGTCAAGTGGCTTCGCGATGGCGCCACGGGCATCGACACCAGTTCCCAGCGTGTGGAGCTGGCCAACGGCGACACCGTGGCATACGACATCCTCGTCCTGGCCACGGGGTCGCGGATCCGCCCCGACGAGACGCCGGGGCTGGCCGGCGATGCCTGGGGGGTGACCGCCCACACCTTCTACACCCTCCCGGGCGCCATAGCGCTGCGGAGGGCCCTCGAGACCTTCGAAGGGGGCCGAATCGTGGTGAACGTGGTGGAGATGCCTATCCGGTGCCCCGTTGCGCCCCTGGAGTTCGTGTTCCTGGCGGACAGCTACTTCCGCCGACGGGGCATCAGGGATCGGGTGGATCTCGTGTACGCCACTCCCCTTGACGGCGCCTTCACCCAGCCCGTGGCGTCGGCGGTGTTGGGCGGCACCTTGGAGAAGAAGAGCATCACGGTGGAACCCCTCTTCGCCACGGCCGAGGTGGATGCCGCCAAGAGGGCCCTCGTGGCGTACGACGATCGGCGGATTCCCTACGACCTGTTGGTCAGCGTGCCAACCCACATGGGGGCCGAGGTCATTGCCGCCTCGGGCCTGGGCGATGAGCTCGGCTTCGTGCCGACGGACCGCGCCACGCTGCAAGTCAATGGTCTGGAGGGTGTCTTCGCCGTCGGCGACGCCGCCAACGTGCCGGCCTCCAAGGCCGGCTCCACTGCCCACTTCGAGAGCGAAGTGGTGGTGGAAAACGTCCTGCGGGCCATTGCCGGCCGCCCCTTGGCGGCTGACTTCGACGGCCACGCCAACTGTTTCCTGGAGGTCGGAGACGGCAAGGCCTTCCTGATCGACTTCAACTACGACGTCGAGCCCCTGCCCGGCCGATACCCATGGCCCGTCGTGGGTCCTCTGGCCTTGCTGCGGCCCACCCGCCTGAACCACTGGGGCAAGCTCGCCTTCGAGTGGCTGTACTGGAACGTGCTACTGCCGGGACGGCCGATGCCGGTCCCGAATCGAATGTCGATGAGCGGCAAGGTGCCCCCGAAGGGCGCCATGCAGCGCGCCGCCTAGGAGCCCACGCCGGGAAAGAGAGAGACCCAATGCCAACCTCACGAACAGTCGCCCCCAACACGTCCACCACGGCCTCGCCGGCGATCGGCGTTCCCCTCGACAAGGAGGGCTTCCTGGTCGACCCGAATGATTGGACCCCCGCCTTGGCAGAGGCCCTCGCCCGGGAGTCGGGCATCGACCTCCTGACCGAGGATCACTGGAAGGTCATCACCTTCTGCCGGGAGGACGCCGCCCAGCGTGGAGAGCCGCCGGGCCTAAGGCGAATCTCGAAGCTGTCCGGAGTCGGCATGAAGGAACTCTACCAGCTGTTCCCCAAGGGCCCTGGCAAGCTGGCAGCCCGGATCGCCGGTCTTCACAAGCCCCACGGCTGCATCTAGCGCAGGGCTCTCGTCGCACCCCACTCTGCGCCCCTAGCGGGCAGTGAGCCCGCCAGACCCCGGCCAACGGGGATTACGGAGGAATCATGATCACCGGAACCGACAACAACGTGCCGCTGCTGGCGCCCGTCGCCACACCCCAAGAGACGTCGGCCGAGGCCTTGCCGGCCGTGAGCATAATCTGCTCGAAGGCGAGCCTCGACATGGCCTATCCGGGCCTGATCCTGGCCAACGCCGCACGCATGACGGGCATCGAGGCCAACCTGTTCTTCACCTTCTGGGGCCTCGACGTCGTCACCGAGAGCACCATCGACGGATTGCACTTGGCCACCGTGGGCAACCCCGGGCTGCACGTGCCGACGATGCTCGGCGGGCTCCCGGGCGTGTCGGCAGCGGCATCGGCTAAGATGCGCCGCGACCTAGACCGGATCGACATCCCTCCGATTCGGGAGATGATCGAGATCCTCGACGCCGCCGGCGCCAAGATCTACGCCTGCAGCATGGCCATGGACATGTTCGGGCGCACCGAGGACGACCTCGTGCCCGAGGTGAACGGCGTGATCTCCGCCATGGACTTCTTCGACAAGGCCGCCGGGTCGCAGCTGCTCTTCATCTGAATCGCGATCCGGACCCTTTGACCACGAGGCCGCCGGAGGACCCCGGCGGCCTCTTTCACACAGGGGTCAGTCGCCTGTCTCCCGGACGATGTAGAGGCCGTCGTCGCGCTCCGGGGCATCGTCGGCCCCGGGACCTTCGGATCCGGCCTCGTCCTCGTCCGCCTCGACCTTGGGTATGGCCGCCAGGGGATCGGTGCCCCCCCTCACAAAGGCGAAGAGGGAGATCTGCTTCTCCATGGCATCATTGCTGCAGCGCGGGCAGAGGGGCGTCCGGGCGCCAGCCATGGTGGGCAGCATGAAGGTGAAGATGCGATTGCACCGGCGGCACAGGTATTCGTAGAGGGGCATACGCTGGCAAGTCTCCCTTGGCGGAGGGCCGGGACAACGCCTCGGCCCAAAGGATGGCACGGAGCCCCGGGCCGACGGAAGCCAGGTACCTCCCTGGAATCTGGCGGTCGTAGGCCATAATGCCTAGCCGCCCGGTGCCGGAATCGCAGATTCACCGCTGGGGCTAAGCGGGCAAGCTTTAGCCGGGCGGGTCCACGGCCCGGCCGACAGGAGAACGCAATGACGATGAAGCGCAGCATGGTGACCTTGGACGGAAACGAGGCCGTGGCCCGGGTGGCCCATGCCATCAACGAAGTGATAGCCATCTACCCCATCACCCCCTCGAGCCCTATCGGCGAGTTGTGCGACAAGTGGTCGGCCGCGGGCAGAGAGAACGTCTGGGGCGCTGTGCCCAAGGTGGTGGAAATGCAGTCTGAGGGGGGCGCTGCCGGGGCCGTCCACGGCGCCCTGCAGGGCGGCGCCCTGACCACGACATTCACGGCCTCCCAGGGCCTCCTCTTGATGATCCCAAACATGTACAAGATCGCCGGCGAGCTCACGGCCACGGTGTTTCACGTGGCCTCTCGCTCGGTGGCGGCCCAGGCCCTGTCGATCTTCGGCGACCACTCCGACGTCATGGCCACCCGGGGCACCGGCTTCGGCATGCTGGCCTCGAGCAACGTCCAAGAAGCCCACGACTTCGCCCTCATCGCCCAAGCCGCCAGCTTGGAGGCCAGGGTGCCCTTCGTGCACTTCTTCGACGGTTTCCGGACGTCCCACGAGATCAACAAGATAGAGGCGCTGCTGCCTGAGGACCTCCTGGCCATCCTCGACGCCCAGGCCGTGGACGATCACCGGTCCCGAGCACTGTCGCCCGACCACCCCGTGATCCGCGGCACGGCCCAGAATCCGGACGTGTTCTTCCAGGCCCGGGAGAGCGTGAACCCCTACTACGACCGCTGTCCGGAGGTGGTGCAGGCGGTCATGGATCGTTTCGGCGAGCGCCTCGGCCGCCGCTACCAGCTCTTCGAGTACTCGGGCGCCCCCGATGCCGAGAGGGTCGTCGTCATCATGGGCTCCGGGGCCGAGACGACCCGCGAGACGGCGCGCTTCCTGTGCGACGGGGGCGACAAGGTGGGCGTCGTGACGGTGCGCCTCTTCCGCCCGTTCCTCCCCCAGGCCTTTGCCCGCGCCCTGCCCGCCTCGGTTAAGGCGGTGGCCGTCCTCGACCGCACCAAGGAGCCGGGGGCCACGGGCGAGCCCCTGTACACCGACGTGGTGACGGCCATGCACGAGGCCGTGGCCGACGGCAGCGCCCCCTTTGAAGTGATGCCCCGGGTGATCGGCGGCAGATTTGGCCTGTCGTCCAAAGAGTTCACGCCGGCAATGGTCAAGGGCATCTTCGACGAGCTCGCCCAGGCCGCTCCAAGGCCGCATTTCACGGTGGGCATCAACGACGATGTCACGGGGACCAGCATCTCATACGACGATGCCTTCTCCATCGAGGACCCGAAGACAGTCCGGTGTCTCTTCTACGGCCTCGGATCGGACGGTACCGTCGGCGCCAACAAGAACTCCATAAAGATCATAGGCGAGGAGACAGACCACTACGCCCAAGGCTACTTCGTGTACGACTCGAAGAAGGCCGGGGCCGTCACCGTTAGCCACCTGCGCTTCGGCGACTGCCCCATCCGGGCCCCGTACCTGGTCTCCGACGCCCAGTTCGTGGCCTGCCACCAGTTCACCTTCCTCGAGCGCATTGACGTCCTGAGGACGGCCGCCCCCGGGGCGGTGTTCCTCCTCAACTGCCCCTTCGGACCGGACGAGGCATGGGACAACCTGCCCCGGGAGGTCCAGGAGGACATCCTCGCCAAGCAACTACACTTCCACGTCATCGACGCCCAGGCGGTGGCCACCGAAGCCGGCCTGGGGCACCGCATCAACACGGTGATGCAGACCTGTTTCTTCGCCCTCGCCAGGGTGCTGCCCAAGGACGAGGCGGTGAATGCTATCAAGGCCGCCATTCGGAAGACCTACAGCCACCGGGGCGACGAGGTCGTGCGGCGCAACTTCCAGGCAGTGGACGCCGCCTTGGCGCACCTGCACGAGGTCGCGGTGCCGGCAGCGGTCACGGCCCAGACCACCCGCCTCCCGCCGCTGCCGGCCACCGCCCCCGGCTTCGTGAACGAAGAGCTGGCGGCGATGACATACCGGAGCGGCGACAGCCTGCCTGGATG
>CAZXNP010000156.1:0-5506 GCA_964642035.1 uncultured Anaerolineales bacterium
GCAGCGAGAAGGGAGCAGCCCCCGGGGCGGCCCCGGTGAAGGCCCGCACCTCGTCCCACGAGTACGCGGCCCGGTCACCGCCCAAGAACCAGCTCCGCTGGGGTAGCTGATGACACGTCACCCGGTAGGCGGCGTAGATCCAACCCGCGCTCCTGTCATGCCCGGACCAGGCAAGGGCTGGGGCGACCATGGGGAGGGCCACGAACAATCCCGAGGCCAGAAGAAAGAGGGACAGCCACCGTCGGGCGGCCATCCTCGCCCCCCTGGTCACTGCCCGTTCAGGCCCAGTCATAGGCCAACGCCGAACAGACTGCCCCGGGCCGCCAGGCGCTGGAAGGACCCGCTCAACACGAGAACCGCCACTGCGGCCAGCAACGTCACGTTTGCCACCCGAAGGGCCGGATAGAAGCGCTCCCAGGGCCCCGGGCGGCCGGCGGTCCCCACTAGCAGGGCGGCGGCCAAGAACGGCAAGCCGAGGCCCAGAGCGTACGCACCAAGGAGAACGGTGCCCCCGGCCGCCGTGTCAGCCGTGGCGGCCAGGGTCAGAATGAGGGCGAGATTGGGTCCGGTGCATGGGGTCCAGCCGGCGCCAAAGACCACCCCAAGGAAGGCACTCGTCAGGTAGCCGCTCCCTCCGGGCTTGGCGGCCACCAGCCGTGTGTCGGTGTGGAAGCGCCAGGTGCGGCTGCCCCAGTAGATGACGGCGAAAATCAGGCCGGCTTGGAGAGCAGCCGCCACGTAGTCGACCGGCAGAAAGACGTCTCGCGCCGCCGGATGGATCTGCCGCACCAAATTCAGCCCCGCCGCCGCCACGCCAACTGTCGCCGCGACTCCTGCTCTGTTGGCCACGCCGGTCACGAAAACCAGGGCCAGTAGCGCACCATCTAGGCCACCCAAGGGGGCCGGTTCGTCGCTCAACCGCGTGACCGCGGCGAACACGACCACCCCAGCCAAGCCCCAGGCGAGGGTGGTCCGGACTCCCGGATTGCCCCCGGAGGCCACGTCTCGCCCGGCACGCACGGCCAACACACCCAGCACCACTGCCCCGACCCGCACCAGGGTGTCCCTCACCGCCAAGTCCAGCTCCGCCAGGCCCGCCGCGGGACCCGCACCGAACATCGCCGCCATTGCCATTTTCAGCACGCCGAGCCAGGCTCCCAGGGCCACGAACAGGATCGAGAAGCCGGCCACGAAGGCCACGGCGTGGAAGAACGTGGTCCGCCGGACGCCAGGCACTTGATTTGGCGCGGTCACCACCGTGCCGCCCAGGTAGCCAAGGTACGCCGGCACCAAGGGCAACACGCAAGGCGACAGGAACGATAGCGCCCCCGCCGCCACGGCTATGGCTACTGCAACCCCGGGCCGGGCCGGATCCAGCAGCAGGTCAAGGGGCATCGTCGTCCGTGGGGGTGTCCCGGTCGGCCTGGCGCGACCTCGCGACGACCGTACCCACATACGCCGCCAGGGTCACCAAGGTGATAACGTAGGCTGCCACAACGTAGCTCATGAGTCGGTCTCCCCGCCGCCAAGGTGCCGGCTGATCCTGAGGCCCCGCTCCACCAGCCGGGCTCTCCGCCGAGAGTAGGCCGCGGCGTCGATGGCACCGGACCGGTGCATCGCCTCCAGGCTGACGAGGGCAGCCACGATGACCCGGCGCTCGGCCGCCAGACGCCGCACCCTACGCTCAGCGGCGCCGGCGGCACCGAACCACGGGAATAGCATGGCAACCAGCGTGCCGAAAACGGCCAGACCGGCCGCCAGGGCCCCCACCCGCCGAGGGCGTAGCCACGATACGAGGCGCGGCGTCGCCAGCACGCCCGGGCTCTCCCCGAGGGCCGGCTCTGGAAGGTTGCTCGCCCGGACCACGATCTCTCGCCCCGCCTCCAAGTCGCGGGCCTCGAGTCGGGCCGCTGTAGCATCGCCCCCGGGCCCCGGGGTGACATCCTGGCTGAGGCCTTCGACCTCGAGGGTTACTCCCTCCCCGGCGACGGCAAGACGCCATGATCTTGTCGGCAAGGTGAACCGCCGTGCAATTATGCTCTCGGTGGCAGTGTAGGGCACGGCGTATTCCAGGTCGACCTCGGTGGCACCGGGGATCACGGGGGCTTTGGTGGTGAGCACCTCGCCCTCGAAGGCGGCGGTGGATTGCTGTCGCGGATCGGCAAAAGCTACGTCTCGGGCACCGGCGGGCAGGGGGAATACCAGCGTGGCCGCATCCCCATGGGCAACCTTCGTGCGATTGCCGTCATTCACGATGCTCCATAGCTCCAACACCCTCAGCACCCCAGCCCGGGGGTCGGGGCTGACGAGAACACTCGAGTACTCGGCCCACATGGGAACATCAAGCGCCGTCTCGTAGACCGGCAGCTCAATGGGGCCGCCGGCCAGCCCATCCGTCAGAACGGTGGTGTAGTCAACGCCGCCGTACTGGGTCGTGAGGCCGAATATCACATCGGGGCCCACCAGCAAGTCGGTGGCGGTGAACACGCCCGTGGCCCCGGTGGTGGCGGTCACGGATTCCCCGGGCAATCCGCCCGCGAAGGCGAGGATGCGCACCCCTTGGCCGTCGACTGGCACTTCGCCTTCGCCCTTGACGACGACCCGCCCCACCATCTGCCCGTCGGTGGCTAGAGACTCAAATTCCAGGGGTCGGAATCCCCAACTCCTCACGTAGTCGACGGCCCGCCACAACTCGCTGTCGGGCACGGCGGCCAGTTCACCGTGCTCCGCCGCGCCAGTCTTGACGGCCTCGAAGATGTCGCTTCCACTTCGGGCCGCCTGCCAGCCCACCTCCGCCGCGGGCCCCTCCCTCGGCTCATGGCACTGGGCACACAGCAGTTGCCATTCCGATCGGCCCCGCACGAGGCGTTCAGGGCTATAGGTGAAGCTCAAGGCAGCGTAGACGGCGTCCCACCGCTGGGCGTCCTCCAGACTGTCGCCGAAGGGGGGCATTGCCACCTCCGGCCTGCCCTCCGTCACCGCGAGGTAGGCGTCCGCCGGCACCAGCCGCCGCACGTACGCCGGGTCGGCGAAGCTGCGCGGTGCCGCAGGCAGACGGTCGGCCAACTCGCCTCGGCCGCGGCCCAGGGGGCCGTGGCAGTTGGCGCACCGCTGGCGATAGATGACCTGGCCAGCGGTGGCGTTGGGCACGGCCGCCGGGGTTGGAGCCGAGGCCGGTTGCCTTGGCGCGACCGCCCCCGCCGGGGCCACCGCCACGGAGGCCACCGCCAAGATCACGGCGCCGGCAACTGCCACCCCCTTCGCCACAACAACGATACCCCTGGCCCGTGGAACCCTCACGCGGGCCCCACGTCGCCCTTGCCCGCCACCACCGCCGAGGCAACGGCGCGCACGTCGGCCTCGAGGGCCGCGGCAATGCGCCGGCTCGATCCGGCCGATTGAGCTCCAACAGCGTCCAGGGCCGCCAGCACCGCCGCGCCCCGGGCTGCCGTGGCCGTCCTCAGGGTGGCATGCGCCTTGTCGTCGATCCGGCCCAGGGCCAGGTCACTGTCGAGGTCCCGCAGAGCCGCCAGGACGGCCTCCCGTTCGGCTAGGAGGGCCACCGCCCTCTGATCGGGGGCCTCTTCGGGTTCCGAGCCACGCCGCAGAGGCAAGGCTATCCAGACCATGAAGGCGGCCCCAGCGGCCACCACTGCCACCGCGAGAAGGGCCCCGCTCATGGCGAACCGGCGACTAGGGCGTCGAGGACACGCCGGAGATCCGCCGGGGCGAAGCCACCACCATCGACAATCGAACCAACGATCTTGGCCTTGGGCTCCCGGGCGCCGGCAAGGGTCAATGCCACGAGGCGACCCTGGCCGTCCACAACGACCGTCTCGGGCACGCCGGTGACTCGATAGGCCCGGCTTATGCGTCCGCCGGCATCCGGGCCGTTTGGATAGGTCAGATTGAAGCGGTCTATGTACGCCCTGGCCGCGGCCTCCGTGTCGGTGTAGTCAACGCCGAGCATTGTTACTCCCGCGGCCTCGTAGTCCCGCCAAACGGACTCCAGATCCGCTGCCTCCAGCTCGCACTCCTTGCACCAGGATGCCCAGAAGTTGATGACCACCGGCCGCCCCCGGAGATCCTCCAAGGTCAGGGTGTCACCATCAAAGGTCGATAGTTCGAAGGGTGGCGCCGGATCGCCAGGCTCGAGGGACGCTCGGGCCCCGCCGAGGGCGGCCGTCAGGGCCAGGACCAGCAGTGCTGCGGCGATCGAGGCGGCAGCCATCCCAATCCGTAGGATGCCGGCGGGGGCGTCGGCTCGGCCGGAGGCTTGCGCGGCCGTCATCTATGCTCCCGGCGCAGCAGCTCCTCGAGACGACCTAGGTACTCCTCTGGGGCGGCCTCCGGGACATGGACCGGCCCCCCTTGCATCCCAGGCCTTGCCCGGGATCGGGTCAAGAAAACCGCCGCCACGGCGCCCGCCAGCACTAGCCCGACGACCGGCATGGTCCAGGCCAGGAGGTGGAAACCGCGGCGGGGCGGCTCGTTCAAGACTTGGGGGCCGTACTGGGCCACGAAGAAGGCCACGATGTCTTCTTCCGACTCGCCTGCCGCCAGCTTCTCGCCGATTACCTCGCGCATCTGGGCGCAGACGAGCAGCGGGCAGTCCTGAAGGTTGTAGCCTTGGCATAGGGGGCAATTCAGCGTTCGTGCCAGGGCGGCCACATCCTCGGCCGGCGCCCCCCCCAAAGTTCCGGCCTCCACGGTCTGGGCCAAAGCCCGCCGATCCGCCCCGGCCACTGCCAGAATCGTCGCTGCCACCAGCACGGTTGCCGTCGCCCGCCACCGGGTCCTACCCGCGTGGCACAAGGCGCGGGAGATCATGGCGCCGCCGCGCCCTGGACGGCCAGGATCCGCTTCAGCTCCGCGTTCATCACCCGCTCTTCGGCCAGATCGGGCCACGCCGCCACCAGGGTACCCGCCACAACCACCATCATCCCCAGCCACACGAAGGCGATCAAGGGATTCACGAAGAGCTTGAAGGTAGCCCGACCCGTGTCCGGGTCGTAGGTCCCCAGCAGGGCGTAAACGTCTCCCATGGGCCGGTGGAGCACGGCTGGAATAGTCTGGGGCTGGTCCTCCCTTAGGCGGAAGTAGTGGCGGCTGGGCTCCATGAGCCCCAGGGCCTCATCGCCCCGGCGCACCTCGAGGCGCGTGGCGAGAATCTGCTTATCGTCCTCCACCTCCGACGTCGCGCCCGCGTAGGTCAGGGTGTAGTCGCCGATGGACACAGTCTGACCCTCATCGAGGGTCCGATCAGCCTCCAGCTGGTACACATTCGAGCCGATGACCCCGACCGCCAGGAGAATGACCCCCACATGCACGACGTAGCCGCCATAGCGCCGCCGGTTGCGCTGGAACAGCGCCATTAGGGCCCGCAGGGTCCCCTCGCCGCGGCGTCGCCTGGCGGCCACGCCGTGGGCGAACTCGGCCACGGCCACGAGCAAAGCGAACAGGCATGTGCTGAAACCCACCACAGGGCGCACACGACTGCGATATT
>CAZXNP010000157.1:0-5505 GCA_964642035.1 uncultured Anaerolineales bacterium
TGACGGAGTGGTGACGTGGCGCTCTCCCGCGACAGCAGACTCTGCGCCGGCGACTCCTACGGCGACGGCGAGAGCCCCCCCGGGCCCGGCGGCTCGGTCACCATCAACGCCGCTGGCACCATCACCCAGAGCGGCGCAAATCCGGGGCCATGGATCACTGCAGGCAGCAGTGACGCGATGCGCACCGTGACCCTCACCGAGAGCGCGAGGCTGCTGTCCTTCTTGTGCGCCACTGCCGCGGTGGAGCCGGGCGCGGCAAGTACCCCCCGCCTCAACACGTACGCCACCGACTCCAAGATGATTAAGCCTCAGCTGGAGGCTTACGACAAAAAAACCTTCGATGACGCCACGTGAAGGGCTTACGGAAACTGCCCACCTGGTCGAGGTGGGAACCCTTTTCGTCGTCCTGTAGAACCCGGCAAGCCCCTTGAACCCAAGCCAAAAGACCCCCAGCCGAAGGACCCGGAGCCTAGCACCCCCTGCCCTCCCGGAAAGGACGGCAAGGACGGCAAAGACGGAGAGCCTGGCTCAGCTGGTCCTCCTGGCAAGGACGGAGAGGATGGCAAGGACGGAGTGGGCATTGCCTCCATCAGGGTTGAAGGCAACACACTAATTTTTGCGCTTACAGATGGCACCGAGCAGAGGGTTGACGGGCTTGGCATCTGGTTTGAAATGTACAGCCCCAGTGGGGATAGGTTGGACCGTAGGTTTGTCCCCATAGGGGGGACACTGAAGATGCAACAGTACTACGACAAGCCTAAAAAATAAAATACAATGACTGCAGAAGAAACCCCCGATGGCGGGGACGATGTGTTGTTTTTCCCTATTGATGGAGACGATGTAGTGGCTGACCTCAGCGAAAACGTAGCAAACCAACTTCTCACCGAGACGATTGGTAGCATCCAGTCGACCAACGCAGCTAACCGGGACTCGGCTTCCTTGGCTCAGGCTCACCTGCGTTACGCACTGGCTAAGAACTTTGACGAAGTAGGCACGCTCGAAGGGCGCGCCGTATCTGGCGTCAACACCGCTCCCCTAGGCCCTCCGGCTAGCTAGTGGGTGATGGTTCGGGCATGGGTTCGTTCCTGGAACGACACCTAATGCAAATGCAAAAATCACGAGAGGCGGCCCGGGACCACCAGGCCGCCCTTCGTCATTGGTTCCTAAATTCCTCCCCCGGTGAGTACTATGAGTTCCCAGAAACACCTAAAACAGAGGGCGGACTTGGAGACGGCGACGGGGGCAGCGGCACTCCGTGACCTAGTGAGAGGGATGGATCACTCGCACTCCAGGGTGCTGGCAGAGGACAATTTGGCGATGAATGCTATGGGCGGAACCCTAGGGGACGGAGAGATGGCTGGGGACATCATAATGGGCGACGTGACCAATACCTCACAGACACCCAGCCCCTCGCTTGACAGCCTAGCCAAGGGGCTCATTGCCTTGGCACTCGCTGGACCCGGTGCCTACGTGGCCGTGAAGGCTATCGACGCATTTGCACCTAAGCCTCCGGCAGTTGAGTCGCCATCAGACGAGAACGACATCTTAGCTGTGGAATTTATTGACTAGGGGGCGCCGTGGATTGGGACGACTTTGGGTTCTCTGGGATGGTTGTTGGAGCCTTATTCGGGCTACTCCTTGCTGTTGTACGCGTGATTTCCCGGCTCTCTGAAGACCACAGGGATGAGCGCAAGGAGTGGCGAGACGATGCTTCTGAGCGACAGGGCCGAACGGACTCAGTAATCCGAGACCTAGCAAATGCCATCAGAAGGCACCACGACGACTAGCGTGGGGGGGTGCTTGCTGCTATAATCGCAGGGAACCCAAACCCACGCGAAAGGCAAACCCATGCAAACAACTACCCCCAACGAGGTTCTCGACTCCTGCGAACTAGACTCCGTACTCTCCATCGCCGAGGAGCTGGTCAGCGGCGACAGGGGAAACAGCTACGGCCCCCCCTGGGAAGATTTCGTGCGCACCGCCAAGGCCTGGCGGGCTATCTTTGGCTGGGAGGTAAGCCCGCAGCAGGTTGCATCGGCTATGATTATCCTGAAACTGTCTCGTGCCCAGCATAGCCCCAAGAGGGATAATTGGATTGACATTGCAGGATACGCCCACTGTGGGGACCTGTGCGACCTAGCCGGAGCAGCTGACCATGTTTGAGTACCACGCATACGTAACCAGCGTCTACGACGGCGACACCATCCGGGTGGACATCGACCTGGGCTTCGGACTGCACATGCAGGACGTAAGGCTTAGGTTGGCGGGAATTGACACCCCAGAGATACGGGGGGACAGCCGGATTGATGGGCTGGTGTCCAGGGACCGCCTGAGATCCCTAGTACTCGACAGATGGGTCACAGTGGAGACGGTCAGGGATAGCCAGGGCAAGTACGGACGATACCTAGCACATGTCCACGTAGACGGTAAGTGCGTTAACAACATGCTACTTGATGAGGGACTTGCGGATGTCTACCCTGGAAATTAGCGTTGCGAATACACGGGTCTCAGTGCGCCTTGTGGACGGCATCGTCTGCAATGGGCAGGCGTGCTGTGGCACGTGGGATCCCCAGAGGCGAGAGATCCTGATTGATGCGAGCCTAGATTTTGAGGCCAGGATGGGCACATTGCGGCACGAAATAGCCGAGGCAGCCTTCGATTTGTCCGGGCTGTCTGAGCTGCACTCCCCTGAGGTCCTGGAAGCCATCGTGAAGATGTGTGAAAATATATTGATTCCCTCGTGTGAGGGGTGTTCATGTGCAGCCCGACTTTTTCTGAGGACTTAACCGAATGGCCTACAGCCTAACCACTGTTTTCTCCGATCTGACGGCCACCTCGGTAGTGGCTGTAATTCGCAAGCTATCCGCAGGTGTGGAGGGCGACTACTGGGATGACGTGTCTCAGGGGTGGGTTGCCAGCCCATCTGCCTCCGCCGAGGAGATCTCCCTATCGGCTGGCACCGGTTACCTTCAGACGCAGTACACCGGCGCTACCTCCGCCGATTTGGCTGGCTACACAGGCCGCATTCGCATCTATTACATCGCCACGGTGTCGGCTGTCGAGTCTGCCTATGAGTACGTCGACGCCGATGTACGGAGTGGGGTGACTGAAGACCCGGACTTGTTTGCCAACGTTGCGTCATCCTACACGGGTGTGGAGGAGGGCAAGGAAGCTGCATTCATACTGTCTGTATACGACTCGGCAAGCGGTGCTGGCGACACCTCGGCAGTTACGTCAACCGAGATTGCGCCTGTCGCCTCTGGCGTTGTTGGCGCATTCACTGCAACTACAAACTCTGGGTCATATAGCGGTGCAAGAGGCCTCTATACGGTGACACTCACAAGCACTGAGCTTGTAGCTCCCGGGCCATATGTGGTGCGCATCACGACTGCCAACAGCTGGGTGGGTGAGGCCTACCTCGTTATGGGCGAAAGGGATGTTGAGTCTGATTGGGCTGATGGGGGGCGCTTGGACATCATCCTGGACGCCGTTAAAACCAGCGTCGACCAGATTACGGGCACAGACCTTCCTGCAATCTCCACGCAAATAGACAGCGTGCCCAGCGCAGCCGAGACAGCCGACGCCGTGTGGGATGAGGCTATCTCGGGGCACACAATCACGGGCACAGCAGGCGACCTTGTTGAGAGGCTTGACATCGTGGCTACGGGCGGGGCTGGGCAGCTTACACCCACACGTGCGGCCAACCTCAGCAACCTGGATGAGGCTGTCTCGACTAAGGCCACTCCCAACGACGTACAGACAGAGGCGCGGGATGCCCTGCAGTACTACCACCTTGACCACCTGCTGTCGGCGACCTACGATTCAGGAAACCCGCCAGGCGCGTCCACGAGCCTCCTGAATGCAATGGTTACGGATGACGTGGGGACTCCTCAGTGGTCCGCCAACGCCCTGGAGCTTAGCCCATCTGGGTACACCCTGGATGAAATTGCTGACGCTGTATGGGATGAACCCACGCTCACGCACACAGCTGGGGGCACCTTCGGGTATCTGGCCACATGGGCAGCATCCTCCAACTCTGCAGCCCTTGAAGTCCAAGGCGATTGGACTGCAGGGGGCCGATTGGACACTGTCCTTGCAGCTGCAGCAACCAGCATAGAGGTTAGCGGCTTGAATGACATATCCATTACGGATGTACAGTCCGCACTGGCATTAGAGGGGCTGGATAAGCTTGTTGCGAGTGCTGTGTCGGCAGGGGATGTCGCAGATGGCTCTATCGTAGCGAACCTAGCGGCGACCAGCGGCATTTGGGGAGACTTCCTCTCGGCAACGGACTCCCTACAGTCGATTAAGGACCAGGGGGACGCATCTTGGAGAACAGCAGAGGGATTCAGTACGCACAGTGCAGCCGATGTCGTGTCAGCAATGGATTCCAGCTCTATCTCTGTTGCTGCAATCCTGGCAGACACGAATGAGCTACAGGCGGATTGGGCTGATGGAGGTCGCCTAGATAGCCTGCTAGACTCCACTAGCACGCATAGTGCAGCTGATGTGGTTACGGCAATCGATGCAACATCCACCTCCGTCGCTGACATCCTTGCGGACACAAACGAGCTGCAGGGCAACCTCTCCACAACAGGCACCCTTGGTTCCACCATCCTCAATGCATATGCACTGCAAGGGCAGGATAGTGTTGTGCTAGGACGAGTGGATGTCACCCTGACTACGGGCGGAGAGATTCACACCATGATTGGCAATATATCGGCTACACCTAATGTGCTAAGCCCCGAATTCGTTGCTACCTCGCGAACCTTCGAGTTCGAGCCTGACCAGCCGCGTAGCCGAAATGTACTCACCCTCGCCCCTGGCGACGAAGTTACACTCTCGGGGGACTTCAGCCGTACAGTCAATCCAGACACCTCCCTTGGCATCCCATCAGCAGTTGTTGTGGTGGAGGGCGACGCAGCAGACCTCACCATTGGCACAGCAGAGAGGTCTCAGGACGGGCTTAAGGTACACTGCAAAATCAGTGGGTGGCAGGCAGGCAAACGCTACGTCATACGCTTCTCCTCGACTACCACGGATGCTGACACCATCTCGGGGGATGGAGTCATCAAGGTGCGTTAACATGGAGTCAATGATTGAACACCTACTGATAGGCCTGTGCCCCTTCTTTGGGGGCCTGGCCTTCATCTGGCTGAGTCACCTACTCATGGATATGTGGGGGCTATGACGAGGACAACACTAGGTAGGCTGATATGGGGCGACAAGCCAAAGGAGCATCGGCCCAACTCCAACGAGAGGGGTTACGACGGCGAGTGGAGGAAGTTCCGCAAGACCTTCCTCTACTGTAACCCACTGTGTGCGGACTGCCGCAGGGTGGCTACGGAGGTACACCACATAGCCAAGGTGAGGGACAGGCCAGACCTTAAGCTTGATGTGAATAACTGCATGCCACTGTGCAAGTCGTGCCACAGCAAGAGGACAGCGAGAGGAGAGTAGGGGCAAAAAACGTGTGGTTTTCCACAGCTTTAGAGGCCTCGAAAC
>CAZXNP010000158.1:0-2991 GCA_964642035.1 uncultured Anaerolineales bacterium
CCGGACGCTAGGCCCGTCGGCGCGTCGACGGCGATGCGCCGCGGCATGGCACCCCCCGTCACGGAGGTCGCGTTGCGGGTGCCGGTGATCACGGTCACGGTGTTGGCCAAGATGTTGGCCACATAGACCCGCTGGCGCTCGGCATCCACGGCGGCGTAGATCGGTCCGTCGCCCGCCGGCACTGTGGCGATGGTGAGGGTGCCGCTCAGGACGGTGATGTCGTCACTGTCCCTGTTCGGCACGTATGCCAGGCCCGAGATGGCGTCCAAAGCAATGCGCCGCGGATTCTTGCCAACCGCGAGCTTGTCTACCTGCCGCGCACCCCGGAACAGGCGCACGTCGTTCGTGCCCCGAGTGGGGATGTAGGCGGTGCCGTCGGGGGCCACGGTGATTTCCCCCGGATACGGCTGCGGGTCCACCTCGGACACCACGGTGGCGCCGTGGATAATCGAGATGGAGTTTCCCCCGCGATTGCCCACGAACACGTCCGAGGTGTCGGGGTTAACGAGGATGGCTTGGGGTGCGTCGCCCACGGCCACGGCCGTGGCCTGCCATGTGCCGTCCTCCACGGTGCGCAGGACGCTGACGTCGTCGGACAGGGCGTTGGACACGTACACCACGCCAGTGACGGGGTCGGCGCGGACCCTCCGCGGTCCGGCACCAACGCCAATGCCGTCGGGGGTTTCGTGGGTGAGGCCTCGCAGCACACTCACGAGGCCTGCGTCCTTGCTCACGACCAATGCGCGGCCGTGGTTCTCGTCGACGGTCACCGCCGTGGGGCCTGGCGGGACCGGCACGGCGCCCAGCACGGCCCGGGCGTGGGCGTCGATGACCGTCACGGAATTGCCACGGCTGTTGACGGCGTAGACGAGCCCGGCAATGCTGTCCACCGCCAGGTCGCCGGTGTGCTCCCCGGCCGGCAACGTCGCCACCACCTCTGTGCCCTGGACCCCGGCGATCACGCTCACGGTGTTGTCTCGGAGTTCCGACACGTACACGTCGCCGTAATTCGGGTCCGATGGATCACCGTACACCCCCAGTACGCTGGGGTGGTCGCCCACGGGCACCGTCGTCTTCAAGGTGAGTCCGTCGATCACCGCTACGCTGTCGCTCAGAGAGTTCGTGGCGTAGACGTAGCCGTTCTTCGGATTGAAGACGATGTTGACCGGGCGATTCCCTACGGGAATGTCCGCCACCCGCTGCAGCCCCTCGATGACGCTCACGCTGTCCCCGGCTTCGTTGGCGACGTACACCCGCTGGCTGTATGGGTTGACGACCAACCCCATTGGGCCATTCCCCACCGGAATGCGCGAGATGACCGTCCGGCCGTCGAGCACCGTGACATCGTCGCTCAGGTGGTTCGTCACGTAGACGTAGCCGGTAACGGTGTCGATGGCCATCGAGTACGGCTCGACGCCGGAGTCGCCAGGCAGCGGCACGGTGATCACAACGCGGCCCCCGTCGGCGGCGGCCGAAGTGGCCGGCAAGGACGCGGCTGCGGTGAGCAGGGCGAGGAGTCCCATCGAGAGGGCGAGTCTTCGGACGCGACCGGTGTTCCAGTCCATTTCCAGCTAACCTTTCCAGGGGCGGGTGTCGCGGCGTACTTAGAATGGCATCCCGCGGGTGACGAGGAGCATTGCAGTGTAAACAACGGCCGTGCATCCGGCCACGGCCAAATACGTCTTCGGCAGGCCTTGGCGCTCACCGTCGTTGGCAATGAGGGCGATGATCATTGGGCCGATGAGGTTGAACCCGGGGAAGAGCTCGAATCGACCCGCGGCCATGGACGACAGGGCAATCTGCAGGCCCCAGCCGGCGATGACACTCGTTAGGACCACCGCCGCGAACTTGGTGCGGCCGAAGATTGGCGTGTAGGGAAGGAGGAGATGCCGCACCACAAGCAGCACCAGCGCGCTGGCTAGCACCACGAACACCAGGTGCTCGGGCTGGTTGACGAAGAGGGCCATGTAGGCCGCCGTGACGAAACCGCCGCTCCGCCAGCCGGTTGTTTCGTACAGGGCCGCGCTGAGCACGACGCTGATCACGACAGCGGGCACCAGCAGATCGAGGGGATACGCCGGTCGCGGCGCCAGATCGTGGATGAGGGTGCTTTGCCACAGGGCCGGAAGGCGCCCCTCCAGGGCCATGAGGACCCGCAGCAAGCCGAAGGTGGCAAGGGCGCCGCCAACGGCGGCCACGAGGGTCAAACGAACACCCTGCCGGTCCATGTCCTGGGCAATCAATCCCGGTAGCACGAATCCGATACCGTAGAGCCCGACCACCCAAGGGGCGGTGCGGTGGAAGGCGAAGGCCAGAGTGCCGAGGGCCCCTTCCAGGGTCAGGGCCACCAGCACCATCGCCATCAGCCGGCGGCGGCCGTATAGGAAGACGCGCTGGGAGATGACGTAGTCCACGATGAAGTAGGTGGCCACGGCAAGGGTGAGGGCGGTGACCACGCGCAATGGGCGGTCGACGAACAAGGCGAAGTAGCCGGCCACCACCATGGCGCCGCTGGTGATCCAGAATCGCTCGTACAGGACTACGCTGACAACGATCCCGATGACGAGGGCGAGGCGAACGGCCTCGGGGGGCACTCCGTAGGCGTGGTACATGATGACGTCAGCGCTCCAGGGCCACGGGGCATGGCTCGACGGCCATGCCGGCCATCGCCATCCCGGTTCGGGACGCCTCGCGACGAGGCGGCCCCTCGAAGTGGGCCATCACCGCCTCCGCCGCGGGGGTATGGATGTTGCCGAGGCCCACGAGGAGCGCTTGGCTGGTGGGCGGGATCATCTCGGCCAGGACATCGAGGAAGGCATCCATGTCATTGGCCGCCCGGTGGCTCAGGTTGGCGATGCGCTCTCGGGAGAAGCCGTTGCCCACCAGGGTACGTGTCACTAGGGCCTCGAAGGCGCCCAGGGTGATGAGCCAGTCGAAGTTCAGATCGCGGGCGGCCACGTGGGCGAACTGTTCGGCACGGCGCTCGCGGTC
>CAZXNP010000158.1:3091-5472 GCA_964642035.1 uncultured Anaerolineales bacterium
GAAGCGCGCCATCTCGGCCTGGCTCACGGCGGCCGGATCGACCTGCACCACTCGCGTGCCTCGGCGCCGGGCCTCGGCCCGCAGGACGGCGGCAACATCGGGCCGATCCTCGGCCGTGATCAACACGCCTCCCCTGGGGATCGTGTTGGCCAGGCTGCGGGCAATCTGGGGCAGAGTTTCCCCCATCACGTCCTGATGGTCCTCCCGGACGTTGGTTATGATGCCGATGTGCGACTGGACGACCTTCTGCTCAAGCCACGCCTGGTTGCGAGGATCGACGGCCATGCACTCCATGACCATCGCCTCGGCATCCACGTCTTGCCAGGCCTTGATAACGGCCATCTGTTCCCGAACGTTGGGCGCTCCGTGGCGCGCCAGGGGGTGATCCCGGCCGTCGGTATCGATTAGCACGGCCTCGGAGCCGGTGGCTTTGGCCACGGTGCGGATTCCGTCCTCCCGCAGCACTGCCGCCACCAGACGCGTGACAGAGCTCTTGCCGCGGATGCCGTTGACGTGAATGCGGATGCGGTACCGGGCCAGCCGGCCCTCGTGGGCGAGCTGGTGGCGGCGCCACAGGGCCACCACGCCAATGTAGGCCAGCAAGGCTACGCTGAACTCAAACATGCTTCATGCCCGCAATGGCTGGGGCCCCCATTTGGGGCCGGCCGGCGGGTTGTCCGCCCCCGTGGGGGCGCTCACACCGCCGGTGTTGACACTCTACAGTACGCATGGATCCAGTCCGTATCAATGGTGGTGGATCGGCGGCGCGCCGACCAGCGGTGACCTTCGCCGGCGCCACGGCCCAGGCCGATTCCCAGGGATGCTGATTCATCCATAGAGTCGCCTGCGACACCGCGAAAGTTACGGGTGCCGGGGAAGCTGCTCCCGGCCGTTTCCTTCCGAGGTGGTCCGACGACTGTACCCGTGGTCAATCACGCCCATGCGTTCACGAGCCGTATAGGAGCTGTCATGTCCCGCCGTTGGATAGTCGCCATCTGCCTTGCCCTTAGCCTGACCGTCGCCCTTGTCCTTGGCCTGGCCTTGGGTTTGGCCCCGGGGCAGCATGTTCCCGCCGCTTGGGCCCAGACCGATCCGGGCCAGGCCACCGCCGCCCCCACCCGAACCCCCGTGGCCGTCGGCGGCAAGATACGGGGCCGGGGGGCGTGCTACGTCCGACTTCCCGATCTGCCGAAAGGCCGCTACGGCGGCTTCGGCGCCTACAACCCGGACACCGGAGTGCTGACCTACGCCGGCGGCGCCGAGAAGCGGACGTCCGAGAACACCATCACCCACTCGGATTTGTTCGCCATCCGATTGGACGGGGAGGCAGCGGCTTGGACGACGATTCCCTATGGCAACCAGGTCGGTTACTCGAAGGCGACGGACAAGGGCTGCCGCGAGATGGGGAGCCTGTCCCTCGGGCCCAGCAAGTGGCTGTCGGTGATGGGCAAGGACGGCTGCGACAACGGGCGGTTTGACTCCCGCAACGAGCGGGGCGGGGACCTGAAAGTGCTGGAAGTTGGCTCCGAGGCCAGCCGAACAGGGGTGCGCTGGGCCGTCAACAGCGGCGCCGACCAGCTCGTGGGGGAGCTTGCGGCCCACAACGGCCGCCTGGCCCGGCCCTTTGCCGCCTACGACACCGAGCGCCAGCGGATAGTCTTCGGCCAGGGCGCCTTCAATCCCGAGCAGGCTGATCTGACCGAGGACCGCATCTACAGCGCGACCAAGGCGGGCAATCGGTTTCGCCTGAGGCAGCTGCATCCCTCGGGCCGAGTGCCGGCGGCCCGCTACGGCAGCTGCGGCGCATACATTCGCGATGAGGCGACAGGGGTGGACGGGGTCATTGTCCTTGGCGGCCGCGAAGGGGGCCTCGTGGGCAATGTTACCTACAACGAGGTCTGGTGGCTGGACTTCGCCGACCGGCCTGACGGCGAGTGGCGCGATATCACGGCCCGGTTCGACAACCAGGCCGACTTCGGGCCCCGGCGGGGCGGTGCCTGTGCCTACGATGCCGACAGCGGGAACTTCTACTCCTGGATGGGACGCGCCAGCTCCAGCATCCCGGGCGGCACCTCCTACTCCCGGGGCACCTGGCGGGTCAACCTGAGGGGCTTGGCGACGGATGAGTCCCTGCACTGGGAAAAGCTCGCCGGGGACCGGGCCCGCGGCATCCAAGGGCGGTATCTCATACCCAGCGCGTGGGACCCCAAGAACAAGCGCCTGTTCGTCATGGGCGGGCGCCATGGTCTAGACGAGTACAGCGATGTCTGGGCCATCTATCCGGACGTCACCGGAGCCAGGTGTGACGCCATTGACCCCTACGCTCCCTTCCGGGTCGGGGCGCCGACCGAGACAGCCACTCCCGGCGGTGAGGTGACCCC
>CAZXNP010000159.1:0-5451 GCA_964642035.1 uncultured Anaerolineales bacterium
CACCACCCTGGTCTTCGATGTCTCCAGCAGCATGGATTGGGATGACTCGACCGGGAATCGCAAGATCGAAGCCGCAAAAGAGTCTGCTCGTTCGCTCACACGCATGATTGACCGCGAGAACGCCGTGCAATCTACCCAACACCAGGGCGGCCTGGTTACGTTCAGCGATTCGGCTTCCATACGTCAGGGTTTGACGACCAACATCTCCGCGCTGAGCCAGGCCATTGCCTCCCTCGCACCGATCAACGGTACGAACATGGCCGCAGGGATCATCCAGGGGGTGGAACAGCTCAAGCGCGCGCCGTCCGGCAACAAGAAGATCATGATCTTGTTGAGCGATGGGGTACCCACGGTGCATCTGAATGGCGATGCGGGGACTGATCTCCAAACACTGGAGGAGGAGGTGATGGCGAAGGCTGTTTCCCGTGCTATTGGAGTTGTGGACTGCCTGTACGTTGTCGGTTTCGGCGACCCTTCTCAAACTATGCTAGGCACGCCTTCCATGGACGAGCCGTTTCTCCGCCGGATCGCTTCTGCCCTGCCTTGTGGCGGGGGTTACTATGCCCCAGATGCGCAACAAATGCCAGATGTCTACATATAACTGCGTCAACGATCGCGCCGCAATCTGAAGGGAGATTTCACCGGGCAGATTGCCCAAAATGAGACAAAGCAAATAGGGCAGGTGGACGTCCTCCCCAACCAACAGGAACTTCGTGCCACCCTCAACTGGCCGGGTAGTGCCCTCGATCTGATCCTGGCCGACCCGGCCGGCCGGCGTGTGGACGATAGCTACCCCGGTGCCCATCTCTTCACCGATGCCCGGCCGATCTATTACATCATCGAAAAACCGAAGGCCGGCACGTGGCAGGTGGCCGTGTACGGAAGGGATGTGCCGGAGGGAACGACCGATTACAACGCGGTCTTCTCTGTGGTTGCAGCACCCACTCCCCAGTCCGCCGGCACCGTCGTAACCGTCCCACCCCCCACGGCCACCCTGTCATCGTCGCCGCCTACATCGAACGCCGGCCCTGTCGTGCTACTGGCCATCGTCCTGCTGCTCGCCCTGGGGGCAATCTGGATCGCCTACCAGAACAGCACGGGGAGTAGCCGTGCCGGGGTAATGATCGAAGACCGGCCGGACCAATTCGTCCGCCTGCGGGGAGGCTCATTGACCGTCGGGCGCGGATCGCGCAACACGCTGGTGGTGTCCGACCCACAGGTCTCTACGCAACACGCCATAATTCGGCGTCATGGGAAGAACGACTATGTGCTCTACGATCTGGACAGCACAAACGGCACGTTTGTCAACGACCAAAAAGTAAAACGGAAGCTGCTGCACCATGGCGACCAAATCCGCGTGGGCAAGACGCGTCTGCGCTTCTACTCATGAAGGAGGCACAATGATCGGTAGAGTAATCGCCAAGCACTATCGTATTGACCGGGTGATCGGGCAAGGCGGGATGGGCATTGTTTATCAGGCCACAGACTTGCAGACCAACCGCCTGGTGGCTGTGAAGACGCCACCACCTTCTCTGGCTCGGGATACCGAATTCTTGCAGCGCTTCTGGCGCGAAGGGAAGATCATGTCCCGGCTCCACCACCCTCACGTCGTCCAGTTACTCGACTGGGTGCAGGAAGGAGAAGATTACTTCCTGATCATAGAGTACGTAGATGGTCCGCCCCTGGAGGCCTATCTGCAAAAGGGCCCTCTGCCGGTAAACGAGGCCGTGCGCATTGCCTTGCAAATCTGCGACGGTTTGGGGTACATACACCGGCAAGGCGTGTTGCATCGTGACCTGAAAACCCGCAATGTGCTGATGACCGGCGATCGCCAGGCCAAAATCAGCGACTTCGGCATCGCCGGTTTCATGGAGGAAGTACGCGCCGGACAGACCGGTGTGATCGGCAACGTGGAAAGTATGCCTCCAGAGGTGTTAGAGGGGGGACAGAAGAAAGCTACCGAACAATCAGATATCTATTCCTTGGGAGTAGTTTGCTACCAGATGCTTACCGGCCGGCCCCCCTTTGTGGCCGACTATCCGGCAGCCGTGGTCCGGATGCATCTGGAAGAGCCCCCCCCCTCCTTGCGGTCCTTGAATCCCCAGGTCTCTCCCCAGTTGGAGAAAGTGATACTGAAGGCTCTGTCCAAGAAGCCGGCCCAACGCTACCCATCTGCCGAAGCCTTTGCCAGGAGCCTCCGGCGGGCAGCAAACATTCCCACACCGCAGCCCATTGTGGGTGCCGGTCGTCAGCGTTGGACGCTGTTCGCTGCCGGAGGCGCCGCTGTCCTGGTCGTAGTGGCAATCATTATGTTTACAAAAACGCTCCCACCACCGCCCTCATTTCCAACCCCGACGATCAATTCCGGCACGACGATTGCCGTTACTGGGGGAAGAGCAACTAAAATACCTACAACTCTAACTCTAATAGATAGCACCGCCACCGCGTCACCCACAACAGGAGTTCCTCCCACCTCCACGGCGGCGCCGTCCGCTTTGCCGCTAACCTTTACGCCGGAGCCGGAGAAGACCGTCATACCCACACCCGCGCCGGCGACGGTCGCAGTCTACCCCACCCCTGAACTTGTTGCTCCGCCCAATGGGATAAAATTCAGTGCCAAGTCGGAGATCTCTTTTTGGTGGAAGTGGGATGGCAATCTGCAGAAGAACGAATATTTCGATGTACGCATCTGGCAGCAGGACAAGCCGCACTACGGCAAGACCAACACGCAATCCTCGTCCTGGAACGTGAGGAAACTCAGCGACTTGAGGTTGCCGGGCCCCGGCACGTACTATTGGTCCGTGGCCGTGATCCGCCGGGGAGCCGACGGCAAGTGGGAGAAAGACCTGAGTGCGGAAAGCCCGTCCCGCTCCTTCATCTATTCCAGTGCAGGGGAAGGAAGCAGTGGTGGAGGGGGACCAGGAGGTAAGTGATGGATGGGGACCAGGAGATACCCAAAACCTTAGGGGAAAACGAGGTTGGGGGCTGGAGATTGGATGCCGGGGATTGGAAGTCGGGGGTGTACTCCGAAATCGAAAATCGAAACGGGGAGGATCTATGAACGGAGAAATGAATCAGCAGACCTATCAGCAATTGAAGATCACTATAGGGCGCGGTTTGGATGTCGGTGTGCTGCGGGCCGGTAAGCCCAATCAGGACAATCTGGGCATACCGCCATCGTGGGCCCAGAACCAGCTCGCCGCCAAAGGGCAACTCTACATCGTGGCCGATGGCATGGGCGGCGCTTCCGGTGGACAGCAAGCCAGCCAAATCGCCGTGAATACCACCCTCCAGACTTACTACCAAGACCCCGATACGGACATCGGACGTAGTCTGATGCGCGCGATCCAAACCGCCAATGCAGAAATCTACCGCCTGGGAAGCAGCAACCCCGATTTGCAAGGCATGGGCACGACAATTGTGGCCGCCGTGGTACGCGGCAATGAGCTGGTCGTGGCCCACGTCGGCGACAGTCGGGCCTACCTGCTGCGCGGCGGTGCGTTGCAACAACTGACCAAAGACCACTCCTGGGTACAGGAACAGGTCGACAGCGGCCTGCTCACGCCGGAACAGGCGGCCCGCCACGAACAACGCAATGTAATCACGCGCAATCTGGGTAACGAACCGCAGGTGCATCCCGACGTAGCCACCTTTGCCTTGCAGGAGGGAGACGCGCTCCTGCTGTGCAGCGACGGGTTGTGGGGACCGGTGAGCGACGAAGAAATCGCCGCCGTCTTGCAACGCCAGTCAGGAGATCTGGCCGCGCAGTCGCTCATCGCGTTGGCCAACGAACACGGCGGGCCAGACAACATTTCCACCGTGACCCTGCACCTGGGCGAGCACGTGCCGCCCTCCATGCCGGCTACCGCCGCCGTGCGGCAAAAGAAATCGAACCTCTCCATGGCGGTCATTGTGGGGATCATGCTGGGCACCGTAGCGGCCGTGGCCTTTGTAGTATTCATTTTCGGTCGTGGAGGCCCCAAAAATTCCCAGGCAACGGGCAGTACTGCGATTCCCAAAGCGGAGGAGGTGGCTGCCCAGACAAGCGGGACTCCGTCCACGCCAGCGCCGGGCACAACCACGAAGCCCATGACCACCACGGCACCGGCATCGCAGGGGGAAAGCCAGTCGGGGGTGCTCCCCACCTCCACGGCGGCGCCGACCGCTATGCCGGTCACGCCCACACCAGGAGCACCGGCGCCCGCGAGCGTGTCGTTGCCAGTGCTGCAGCCACCCCCAACGCTGTATGCAGCGCCGGTGCTTCTGGCGCCGAAAGAGGGTGCGCGCCTGTCTAGCAAGGGCAAGATCACCTTCCAGTGGGAATGGAGTGGCACGCTGGGGAAAGACGAGCACTTCGACGTGCGTGTCTGGAAGGAGGGAGAGCCGCACAACGGTGTGGGCTGGGCAGAGGAGAAATCGTTGCGCTACAACCCCAAAGGGAATGGCGATTATTACTGGAGCGTGGCTATCATTTCTGGGAAAGATAACAAGGTGCGGGACGAGCTGAGTCCGGAGGCTGCTCCACGGATATTCAAGGTTTCTGAAGGCGACACCAAAAGTAAACCAAAGCCAAAAAAACCCCCAAAGCCAAAAAAATGAGGAGGACGAACATGAGAATCGTGTCCAGGATACTATTGCACACTAAGTTTCCTAATACCGATAGACGCGTAAGGCGAAATACTGCTGGCTTCGTATTGGCATTTTGCCTGCTTTTTACTATTGCTGCAGCCAGGTGGATGGAGACCAATCTATCTTCATACCCCACTATAGACACATGGGTAGCATCAGGACACCAAAGCCAGAACTTTGCAGCGAGTACCGGCCTCTGGGTAGGATACGATCAGGCCGGTGGCTATAGAATTGAGCGTTCCCTGCTGAAGTTCGATGTTACGCAGATTCCTCAGGGAAGTACAGTCCATACTGCAATACTACGGCTGTTCCTGGCAGCCACAACCCCAAGCGATTCTACCATGGCGATCGGCGTGTACCGCTTGCGCAGTCCGTGGCTGGAAGACATCAATTGGACAACGCACAAGAAATTGACCGTTGATAACACGCCTGTCGCTACGGCGCAGGTGCCCGTGCAATTTGGTTGGTATACGTGGAACATAACGGCCCTGGTCCAGGACTGGGTCAACGATCCTGGAAGCAACCATGGCCTGTTGTTGAAAGGTAACGAGAACGTAGGGCAACATGAGCGGGCGTTTTGGTCGAAGGATTGCAGCAACAGCGAGTGTGGGACAGCACCAAACGACAAGCGTCCTCGTTTGGAAGTACAATATGACACTCCGACCCCCACCCCAACCGCTACGGCCACGGCCACCGCAACCCCGACACCGCCCCTGAGCCTGCTGCTGCAAAATAATCCTGTGGGCGATGTTCGCTGGGACGGCACAATCACCTACAACATCTCCGTCAGCCACACACGAGAAGTGCACCTCTCGCACCTGA
>CAZXNP010000160.1:0-5399 GCA_964642035.1 uncultured Anaerolineales bacterium
AGGTGCCGGCCTCGACGAACACTGCAGGTGGGTATGGGAAGAGGCCCCGGGCCGACGGGCAGCAGCCGTCGCAGGCGCAGCCCGGGTCGGAGCGGTTGATCCACTCCACCACGGGCTCCTCGCCGTCGGGATCGGACAGGTCAAAGGCCCACAGGCCGGCCCCGTGCTTTGCCGAGTACACCCGGGTACCGTCGAACCAGACCCCCTCGGACAAGGCACCGGTTGGCACCCGGTTGCGACCCAGGTCGAGGCTGAGGTCACCCCCGCTTGCGGCCCACAGTTCGAGACCGCCCCACTCGTCGGCCACGTAGACCCGGTCGGGGCCGGAGGCCGAGTCGCGGCACGCGACCTGAAAGATCCAGTCGAGGGTACCGGCGCCGCCAAGGCGGGTGGGCTCCTCGTCCAGGAGATCGGTGAAGGTCCACAGATTGCGCAGGTTTTCGTAGCGGCCAGGGCTCCAGGTGCCGAAGCAGAGAAGGTCGCCATCGGTGTCCACCGCCGCCCCGGCGGCCGAGCCTCGGTGGGTGACCATCGGCTCCTCCACCAGCTCGCCACGGACGATCTTCACTCGGCTCAGCATGCTGCAGTCCGTCCCCAGAGCGCACAGCCCGGAGGTGGCCACGAAGGCGACGTCCCCCAAGGTGGCGATGTCGAAGACACCGCCGAAGTCGGCGTGGAGGGGTGGGGCCGAGGCGTCGTCGAGGGCCACGTACACGAGCTCTCCGGCCACGGGGCCGTAGCCGATGAAGAGCCCCGCTCCGTCCTCGGTCAGCCCCACGGTCATGGGCACCTCCGAGGTTGTCTTGCCCCGGACGTCGGCCGGCACTGCCGTCACGAGGCGCAGTCGGCCCGCCCCTTTGTCGTAGTCGAAGACCAAGGCATCGACGCCGCCTTGGGCCCTGGGGCCGTTGTTGGCCCGAGCCACGGCCACCCGTCCGTCGGCGGCGGCCAGGCCGCCGAAGACCGCCTCGACGGGGCCGAGGCCTCCGGCTTCGAAGATGCCAGATACCCGGGCGGTGAGGACCGGCCGGGCCGGGTCCCGACCGAGGTCGAAGACCAAGAGGCCGTCCCCCCGGGCGGCGACGAAGAGGGTCGAACCAGCCACCTGGATCTCCCGCATCCAGTCCCGCAGCTCAATCTCGTCCACGAGGTCAGGAGGGGCGCCGGCGGGGGCGTGGTACACCTGGAGCACCGTGGAGGCCCCCAGGTAGACGTAGTCGCCGAACCAGTCCACGGCGCTGGCGTAGCCCTGCATGGTGGAGCCCTGGCGGAGGAAGCCGACGGGGGCCTGGTCGCCACGGTCGGCGCCGGGGGCGGAGGACGGGGATAGACCCACGGCGGAGCCCCGGGGCGATGGGCCAGACGACAATGCCGCCACCGCCAGCACGGCCACTGCTGCCCTGGGGCCGAGGCCGCGCATCACCCTTGGCCAGGGGTGGCGCTTGATCGGGGCTGCCATGGCCGGCATTCCTGACGCCTTCGGCCGAACACCATCACGGGCGACCATGGTGCCCCCAAGGGCCCCCGGCGACAAGGTGGCTACCGAGGTCCCGGGCGCCCACGAGCGGCCGGACTCCTAGCGCTCCGGGTGAATGGCCTCCCGACCGGCCCAGTACATGGCCTCCGCCAAATCGACCAGGCCACCGGCGTCCAGGGGGTCCAGGTTGTAGTTGGGGGGTGGATGCTCAATGTCCACCAGCCCCTCGTCGGTAATCTCGACGACCCCAAGGGCCCGGGCGACGCGCAGGAACGCCACCCGGGCATGGTCCTTCCGCCGGGCCAGGCGCCGCAGCCAGTCGTCGCTGAACTCCACCAGCCCCGCGTCCCGTAACCACGCCAGGGCCCCCAAGAACCCGCCCCGGGGGCTGAGGCCGGCGCGCTCAGCGGCGGCGCCCAGGTAGCCCTTCCGCTGGCCCCGGGGCTGCGACTCGTCCAACACAAGGAGGCGGCTCAGGGTCTGGCGAACGAAGGACTTGAAAGCTGCCTCGTTCCCGGCCTCGGGGAGCGTGGGCCTGAAGAGTAGGGCCAGGCCCTGGCCCGGGCGGCCCCCAGGCAAGGGAGTGAACAACGTGTGGAAGGGGGCCGCCGTGCGGGCGAACTCCGGCCCCACCAGCCGGGACACCGACTGCCAAGGTTCCCGGGCCTTCACGATGGCCTCCAGAACCGCCAGCTCGCCGAGGACGATCTCCCGCCGCCCGCCGTCCTCGTCCAGCACCACGTATTGGACCCGGTCCTCGGCCATGCGATCGCCTTGGTCGGCGAAGTCCACAGCGGGGCCCGTCAGAACGTACTCCGCCGCGGCCACCGACCGGAAGGTAACCTGCCGGGGCCACAGCCCGGACTGGCGGAACATGGCGAAGGCGCGCCGGGCCTCCTCCCCGAGGCCCCCGGGATCCCGGAGGGCGATGGGCAGATCGGCCTCGTTCCAGCCCACGAAGAGCCACCCCCCGGGTCGGGGCGCGGCGGTGCTGGCCACGGCGGCCGCAAGGCGCCTGAGGATGGGGGTGGCGATGTCTCCGTTAGCCATGGGCCTGGTTGCCTGTCCCCGATCCCTTCGCCTAGTCGTCGATGACGGAGAACACCAGCTCCCCGTCGGCGTCCAGATCGGCCACGAGGCGGCCGCCGTCGGCAAACTTACCCTCGAGGAGGCTGCGGGACAGGGGCAGCTCGATCCGGTTCCGGATCTCCCCCTTCAGGGGGCGAGCCCCGAGCTCCCGGGCATACCCGGCGGTGGCAAGATCAGTCCGCAGGGCCTCCGAAAAGGTGATGGCCAGGCCGCGATCGGCCAGCTTGCGGTTCAGCTGGCCCTCTTGAATGCCCACGATGAGTTTCATGGCTTCGGGGCTCAAGGTGTGGAACACGAGGAATTCGTCGATGCGGCCCAAGAACTCGGGCCGGAACACCGAGCGAGCCTCCTCGCGCACCGCCGCCTCGACCTTGTCGGTGCCTATCTCTTCCTCGAGGCGGAAGTACTCGGAGCCCACGTTGCCCGTCATGATGACCAGGGTATGGCGGAAGTCCACGGTGCGGCCCCGGGAGTCGGTGAGGCGGCCGTCGTCCATTATCTGCAGTAGGACGTTGAGGACATCGGGGTGCGCCTTTTCCACCTCGTCGAACAGGACGAGCTGGTAGGGCTTCCGCCGGACGGGCTCCGTGAGCTGGCCGCCGGCGTCGAAGCCCACGTAGCCGGGGGGCGCCCCCACCAGGCGGCTCACGGTGTGGCGCTCCTGGTACTCGCTCATGTCCAGGCGGACCATTGCCCGCTCGTCGTCGAAGAGGAACGCGGCCAGCGCCTTGGCCAGCTCCGTCTTGCCGACCCCAGACGGCCCGAGGAAGAGGAAGCTGCCGATGGGCCGCGTCAGGTCCTTGAGGCCCGTCCGGGCCCGGCGAACCGCGTCGGCCACCGCCGCCACGGCGTGGTCCTGGCCCACGACCCGCCGGCGAAGGGCATCTTCCATTCCGAGGAGCCTCTGGGCCTCGTCAAGGGTGGCCTCGACGCCAGTCAACCGCTCCAGGGCGAAGGCCACGTCGTCCGCATCGAGGCTAGGTCCGGCCTCCACCCGCGGGTCCGCCAGGTCGCCGAGGCCGTCGGCGGTTCGGACCTTGATGGCGGTGGCCGCTTCCTGGAGGAGGCGGATGGCCCCGGCCGGGGGCGGCGGATCGCGGTAGTATCGGTCCGCCAGGCGAACGGCGGCATCCAGGGCCTCGCCGGTGATGTCCAGGGCCACGGCGGCACTGGAGAGCTCCTCGACTAGGGCGTCCCGCCGGGCCATGAGGAGGGCCAGGGTCTCCTCGATGCCCGCCGGTTCCAGGAACACCAGCTCATGGTCGGGGGCATCGTCCGGGGGCCAGCCCCGGATGTCCCGGTCGAGGAGGGTCCCCAGGACCCGGGCCTCCTCCCGGGCCAGGCTGGCCCTCAAGGATCGAGCGGCCCCGGGGGCCCTGGACGGGTCGAGGAGACGGAGGATTCCCGGCAGGTAGAGAATGCCGCCGGCGGCCCGGCGCAAGCCCTCCTGAGCCACTCGGTCCGGATCCGTGGCCAGGAGCCCCGGGTCCGGCGCCAAGAGGCTGGTAATGCCGAACACCTCGTCGCCCGCCTGGGCCAGCTGCGACGCCAGGGCATCGACCACGGCGGCCGCCGCCTGGCGGCTGTCCGCAGCCAACACCGTTAGGCCGTTGCGGTCCACTGCCGCCAAGACCCGCTTCAGGGTGGCTGGATTGACATAAAGTTCCTGTGTCGGACCGGCGGCTCGGGCCAGCGCCACCAGATCGCTGAAGGCGGGCCGGCGACTGGGAGACCCACGGAGTTGGCCGGCGCGGGTAGCGGCCCCGGGGGACAGGTCGGCGCCGGGGGAGGGTGGGGCCGACGGGGACCCATCGCCGCCGTCCAGGAAAGGGGGGGCCGTGTCTTGGACCTCGGGGTGCCCGGGGTCGCCCCCGCCGGAGTCGCCGCCGGGGCTGGTGGTGAATCGGGGCACCGGCTCTTCGGCTGGAGGGGTGCCCGCGGGGTGAAACAGGACGCTGCGGCTGCCCCCGGGGGCATTGTCGCCAATGCGGTCGGCCAGGGCGGAGATCTGGGGCTTGATGGCGTCCGGGGGGCCGCCCAGGCCCAGGGTGACGAGGACGTCCACCAGGTCAGAGGCGGGGCGCTCTGCCTCGAAGGCCAAGAGGCGCGCAGTGTCCGCCGTGCGGCCGGCCAAGGCGGTGAGGCGGTCGAAGAGCCGGCGCCCGGAGGCGCTGACCTCGGCGCCGGTTCCCCCGGGGAGCTCGTAGCGGCCGTAGGCGTCGGCGGCGGCCCCGGCGCGGGCCCCGGCGGCGTCGAGACGGCCAGTCAGGGCGTCCGTCACATCGGGCACCCGGCCCGGGGCCAAGGCGTCCATCAGGCGGCGGCCGGCGCAGGGCCTGGTCAAGATGGCCAGCACTATGTCGGCGGCGCCCACCAGGCTTCGGCCCGGCGACAGCCCGTCGATGGCCGCGGCCATGGCTTCTACGGCCTCAGGGGTGAGGCGCACAAGGAGGGGGACCTTCACGGCCAGAATGTAGCGGCGGACCCTGTAGGGGTCAACGCCTTCGGCCCTCGTCACACTCCCGGGGCCCGGTTTCGTCATAGGGGCAACGAGTCGCCGGGCGCGGGCCCGGCCGACGGCCGCCTGCTAGCATCGACTAGCGCGCAGAGGGGGGCCGATTTGAGGTCGCGTTCGGCGGGTCCGCGCCGGCGACCGTTGTTGCCTCCACGCCGGGGGAGGCAGGTCACCTCGCCGGCGCCCGCTGGGCGGAGTTTGCTATAGTGACGGTAGCGCGGAGGGACACCATGGGGTCACACCCAAAGGCGGAGGCCGCCGGGGCACGCCGGTGGCCGCCGCGGGCCACCGCCCGGTGGGCGGCGATCGGGGCCCTGG
>CAZXNP010000161.1:0-5362 GCA_964642035.1 uncultured Anaerolineales bacterium
ACATCCGCAGAAAACTACTCCATGAATGCGAGGTTCACACACTTTTGCGGCTTCCTACAGGACTATTCTATGCCCAGGGTGTAAAAGCAAACGTTCTCTTTTTTGACCGCAAACCGGCATCTGAATCTCCATGGACAAAAAAGCTCTGGATTTACGACCTCCGCACAAACAAGCATTTCACACTCAAGACCAATCCCTTAAAACGAGAAAATCTTGATGAATTTGTAAAATGCTATAATCCAAAGAACAGAAACAAACGCAAATCCACATGGACCGAGAAGAAACCAGACGGCCGCTGGTGCGCATTCGAATACGATGAACTCATAAACAGGGACAAAGCCAGCCTTGACATCTTTTGGCTCAAAGACGAAAGCCTCGAAGACTCCGAAAACCTTCCAGATCCCGGAATCCTCGCACAGGCAATAGTCGAAGACCTCGAAGCTGCTCTCGACCAGTTCCGTGAAATTGCCGGAGACTTGAACGAACAAGATATGGGTTAATAAAAGCGTTAAATGATACGGAGAAGGTATGTGGTCAAAGCTTGATCAGTGATTTTAACAGCTCAAATATATGATAAAATAGGGAGTGGTCTTGAGCGTGAACTGAACCGATTTAATCTAATTTAAGGAAAGAAATTATGGCTATTCCAGATTATCAAACTATCATGCTGCCGCTTTTAAAATTTGCATCGGACAACCAGGAACATCGTTTTAGGGATGCTGTTGAAGCGCTTGCAGATGAATTCAATCTTACTGACGATGAACGCAAAGAATTGTTGCCAAGCGGCCAGCAACAGCTATTTAGCAATAGAGTCGGATGGTCACGCTTGTATCTTGTAAAAGCTAGCCTTCTGGAAGCAACTCGACGTGGCTATTTCCAGATCACAGGAACAGGCCAAAAAGCCTTATCTCAGAATCCCAAAAAAATAGACAAAAACTTTCTCATGCAGTTCCCGGAGTTTGTTGAAGCCTTGGAAGCCTATAAAACCAAACCAAAGCCAAAACCAAACAAATCGGAACGACTGCCCGATAACAATCTCACAGATGCTACCCCAGAGGAAACGTTAGAGGCTGCTTTTCAAGAGCTTCAAGATGGTTTAGCTTTGGAGCTTTTGAATACAATCAAAAAATGCCACCCTGAATTTTTCGAGCGTCTGGTTGTCGATGTGCTTATAAAAATGGGTTACGGCGGTTCCAGAAAGGAAGCAGGGCAAGCCATCGGTAAAACCAGTGATGAAGGAATTGATGGGATCATTAAGGAAGATAAACTTGGGCTTGACATTATTTACATTCAGGCCAAACGTTGGGAAGGCACCGTCGGCAGACCGGAAATACAAAAATTCGCCGGGGCTCTGCAAGGTCAGCGAGCCCGCAAGGGGATGTTCATAACGACATCCAATTTTACAAAGGATGCTCTGAATTACATTGAAAACATCGAAACAAAAATCATACTTATCGACGGCCAGCGCCTGGCAGAACTAATGATCGAATACAATGTGGGCGCCAGTCCGGTAGCATCCTATGAGGTTAAAAAGATAGACGCCGACTATTTTATTGAAGATTAAAATCTCCCAAACATGTAGCTGCTTGGTAATGCGCGATACCCACCCTTTAGAGTACTAAAGAAACACTAATGAAAACAGTCAGAATCGCCTGTCAGTGCCGAGATGAAAGGAGGAAAAAGTGACTACCCACCTTAACCCGACAATCAAAGAGGATCTGTTGGCTACCCAAAATGATCTCACCCGGCGTGGTGAGTTGTATTCCAAAGAAGCACTTGACGGATACTACTCAACATTCCGTCAAAGATTCGGTCCTGAAATTTTATCGCAGCTGGATGGCGTAGACCTCCTGGAAACGATGCATCTCCATGGAAACAAAGACAGCTTGGTATACTGGTTGGAGTTTAAAAATGATGAAGAGCTTCCGGATATTTTTGGCGGCATCGGTGGTGGCAGCGCCTTGAAATTCGGAATTTACCGTAGCAAGGAATCTGGTGAGTGGATATCGGGACATCCGAGAAAACAAAAGGTGCTTTCCCAGGATGAGGCTGTTGCGATTGCCCGAAAACATCGCGATCAAATCATTAAAGGGTGTGACATTTTAAATCGTATGCCTCAAAACGCAACCGAGAAGCATTATGAAGAACTACAAAAAAATTTAGAAGATGTAGCGCCTGACATCAGCAACACCGCTTGGGGGCATAAGTATTTTTCTTTGATATACCCAGACAAATTAGATGATTTCCACAACGCTAATTACCAGAATTACCAGATGATAAAAATGCTTCAGTTGCCACCTAAACTCAGTGGGAGATACACTTGTGCATGGAAATTTGTGGATATTGCCAGAAATCTTGGTATCCGAATGAACCAGCTAACTTGGTGTCTTAATGTGCGAAATGGCAGACCTGTCCGATACTGGCGTGTTGGAACACGAATTGGTAAAATCTTCCGCTGGGATGAAATGAGAGAAGGAAATTTTGCCGCGGTTGGTTGGTCGGCGCTAGGAGAATTGTCTCACATCACCTATAACCAAAAATCGAAAGACCTACTCAAAAAATTGATGGCAGAACACTATCCTGCTATTCCAAGCCAAGTCGGTAAACAGGCAACACAGTTATTTAATTTTGTAACCACCATTCAGGAAGGCGATGTCATCCTTGTTTCTGACGGGTCACGGGTGCTGGGCATCGGGAAAGCAGTCGGCAATTATCATCATGTACTGGACTCAGATTTTCCCCATCGTCGAAACCTTGAGTGGCTTTCGGTGGGAGAATGGAAAATGCCTACGCCAGAGGGGCTCCAGACAACAGTTCATGAAGTTAAAAAATATCCACTTAATCTCATCGAAGCTGAACGGCAAGTTATTGGTAAAAAGCCTTCAGGACCGATAGCTCCGCCTCGCACACTTCTTTCCGGTAAACCAGGGCGAATCCAAAAAATCCTTGAACGAAAAAACCAAGTGATCCTTTTCGGTCCTCCTGGAACCGGTAAGACCTACTGGGCGGAAACCACGGCTATGGAATTGGCGGCGCTTTACAATTTAAAAAAGCCCTTTAATATGCTCACGGAAGAAGAAAAAGCAGCCTTTATTAAGCAAGAATCGAAAGATACCGGATATGTAAACATCTGTTGCTTTCATCCAGAATACGGTTATGAAGACTTCATTGAGGGGTATCGTCCCGAGTTAATCAATGGACAGGCCCATTTCAAATTGCGTGACGGGATGTTCAAAAGATTGTGCGACGAAGCCTCTTCTTCCCCGACCAAGCGCTTTTTTCTAATTATCGATGAAATCAACCGAGGGGATATACCTCGGATTTTCGGGGAATTGCTGATGATTCTGGAGTCCAATAAGCGGGGCATGCGCTTAAATCTGCCGGTTTCCGGCCGCTCATTTTACGTACCTAAAAACGTATTTATTATTGGCACTATGAACACCGCGGATCGGTCTATAGCGCTACTGGATACAGCGCTCAGAAGACGGTTCGGCTTCATTGAGTTGATGCCCGATATCAGCGTGCTCGAAGATATTGTACTCGAAGGCATTCCATTACGCTTATGGCTGAAATCCCTCAACGAGAGAATTTGTAAACATCTCGGACGCGATGCACGTAACTTGCAAGTAGGTCATGCCTATTTTATGCCTGGCGGGAAAACCGTAGCCACCTTTCGAAAATTTGTGGATATTATCCATGAAGACATCATCCCTCTACTTGGAGAATATTGCTATGAAGATTTCTCGATCCTCTCCAACATTCTGGGCCCAAAGATAGTGGACGAATCCAGCATGCGGGTGCGCGAGGAACTGTTTACCGAATCTTTTCAGGACAAACTATTACCTGCTCTGTTAGCGCCATGCCCTGACATTGGTGCGACTTTCCAGGCTGTTGACTCCGATGCTGAGGAGCTGGAGCAAGATGAAGCTGAAGAAAATGACGAGACCAGCGATACTGCAGACGATAATCCCTAATGAGTATACCATCCATTCATATTGCAATGCGAGAGTGGCAAACTCTCAACCCCTCCAACAGACCGGATCTTCGCAATTTTCGGTTGGAAGATGCGGCGAGTCGTGCCTTGGCAAAAGATATTTCAGGGACCGGTATGCTCAAAATTGTTGAATTACGCGAGGGTCTGCAAATCCAAACAAATTCCTTTGTCGGGCGGCTTCGCCTTGGCAACCTGACAGTCTCCGTTTTGCCCAAGCTAAACGGCATGCCGTTGTTTACTTTACTCAGCTACGCGTATAACTTTCGTGATCTACGGTCAGTGCCAAAAGCTGAATTCGTTACATCTGACACTGGGCTTTCTGACCTTCTCACTTTTCAACTTCTTGCTGAAGCAAAGGAGCTACTTTCAAGAGGGCTGCACCGCAAATACACCCGCAGGGACTCTACCTTAGTATCTCCTCGGGGCAAGCTGAATATGAATCGAATCGCCACTCAGAGTACAATTACAGAACCGAGGCTGCCGTGTATTTACCACCCCCGACTATCCGACTGCCTTCCCAACCAGGTTCTGTTGGCCGGCTTGGGCTTTGCCGCTCGTCTTACCCAGAGTAATCTATTGCGTACCAATTGCCGTAGAATCGCTGAAATCATTAGAGAGGGCGTTTCAACGGTGCGTCTAAACCCTGCTCTTCTGCGCGAGCTTAATCTTAGTTTGAATCGGCTAACATCATCCTACAAACCCGCAACGAAAATCATCCACCTTCTATACTTAGGACATGGAGTAACATTAGATAGTGAGAATAGAGCCATTCAAGTTCAAGGTTTCCTCCTAGATATGAATCGGTTTTTTCAGGCGCTTTTGTCTCGTTTTCTGAATGAATGTCTCACTAATTACAGCATTCTGGATGAATTTCGATTGAAGGGTATGATGGCTTATCTGCCTGGTTATAATCCACAGGACAAACAGCCACCTACGCCCCGTCCGGATTACATTATTCAAAAAAAGGCCCGTATTATATCGATTTTGGACGCCAAATACCGGGATTGTTGGGAAGATTCACTACCTAGCGAAATTCTCTACCAGCTTGCCATTTATGCGCTGAGCCAAAAGGGATTGCGAAAGGCAGCCATTTTATATCCAACCCTAAATCGGGAAGCACAAGAAGCCCGAGTGGGTATCAAAGATCCTTCTACCGGACAACGGCTTGGCGTTGTTATTCTGCGGCCAGTTGATTTGATGTCCTTGGAGCATCTGCTCCGTTTACCGCGATCACCGCAAAACGATCGCAACCGAAAAGCCTATGCCGAAAAGGTAGCATTTGGTGAGAAGGAATAAGAGCAAAGCCCGAAGAAAAGGGGGTCGGGTCCCGAATAAATAGTCCCTTGGAATTTAATAGGATAAATCGTT
>CAZXNP010000162.1:0-5345 GCA_964642035.1 uncultured Anaerolineales bacterium
TTCATCACTACGTGCACTGGCGCCCCGTGTGCGCGTCTCGCGCGCCGGCGGGGTAGCAGAAAAGAAACGATGCCGTGGCGGCATGCACACCACCGCCGGCGGCGAACACGCGGCTGAGGGCCTCGTCACCAGATAGGTGCGCCAGCACTCGAAGCTCCATCTGCGAGTAGTCGGCCCCCATCAGAAGGCTGCCCGGCGGGGCGGTGAAGGCGCTTCGAATCTGACCCCCTTCTTCGGTCCGGACCGGAATGTTCTGCAGGTTGGGGTCGCTGGAGCTGATTCGCCCCGTCACCACCGCGGTTTGCTGAAAGCTGGTGTGGATTCGCCCGGTCTCCGGGTGGATCAGCTCGGGGAGGGAGTCCACGTAGGTACCTTTGAGCTTGGTAAGGTGGCGCCATTCGAGCACGGTGGCCACGATGGGGAAGTCCTTCTCGAGGCCTGCCAAGGCGGCGGCGGATGTGGAGTACCCCGTTTGGGTCCGGCGTCGCCGCGGCACGCCCATCTGGTCGAAGAGCACCTGGGAGAGCTGCTGGGGCGATGCGATGTTGAATCGGTGCCCCGCCAGGTCGTAGATCTCATCCTGGAGCTCCCCTAGGCGTCGACTGAGGTCGGTGCTGATTGTCGTCAAGCGGTCCGGATCGACGAGGATGCCGGCCATTTCCATGTCGGCCAGCACCCGCACCAGAGGCATCTCGACGGTCTCGAAGACCTGCTGGCCGTCGCACTTTTCCAGGGCTGGCAGGAGGTTGTCCCGCAGCCGAATGGTGGCGTCCACGTCGCGGCACGCGTATTCGGTGGCGGCGGCAATCGGTACGGTGGCCATGGTCACTTGCTGCTGGCCCTTGCCGATGAGATCGCTGATGGGCCTCATGCCCACGCCGAGCTTGGCCCACGCCAGATCCTTGAGGCCGAAGGCGCGGCGACCCGGCTCGGCCACCCACGCGGCGACCATGGTGTCGAAGATCGGTCCGGCCACCGTGGCCCCGTGGCGCTTGAGAACCACGAGGTCGTACTTCGCGTTGTGGGCGACCTTCATGGCCGGGCCACCAAGGAGCTTGGCCAGGGTGGCGACGGCCGCCTCGAGGGGCACCGAGGCTGCCGGCGGCCCGGGACCGCCCTCGGCCGCCTCCGGTGCCTGCCCCGGGGCCTTGCCTTCGCCCCCCCGGGGCGCTGCATCCCCGGTGGTCGCCTCCAGCCCGAGGGCGGCCTGGGCCGGCGTCGCCATGTCCTTCGCAGAGGGGGCGCGATGGCCCACTGGCACGTACCAGCCTCGGCCAGGCTGGTCCGTGATGGCAATGCCCACGAGGTCCGCGAGCATCTCGTGGCGCGAAGTCGTCTCCGTGTCGAAGGCCAAGATGGGGGCCGACCGCAGCCGGTTCACGAGGTCCGCCAATTCATCGATGGATGTCACGGCCACGTACTCCCCGGCGAGCAGGTCGTCGGCCCCGGGGTGAGCCGCGCCATCCGGCGGCAGCCGGTCCATCAGGCTGCGGAACGCCAGGCGGCGGAACAAGTCGATGACTCGGCGCCGGTCGTACTGCTGGAAGCTGGCCGCCTCCAAGTCCAGGCGTACTGGGGCGTCGCGGCGAATCGTCGCCAGCTGGGCGCCGAGGCGGGCGATGTCGGCGTGACGGGTGATGTTCTCCTTCAGTTTCTTGCCCGGCAGTTCGGTGGTATGGGCAATGACGCCGTCCACGTCGGAGTAGGCTGCCAGGAGCTTCGTTGCCGTCTTGTCACCGATGCCTGGCACCCCCGGAATGTTGTCCGAGGAGTCGCCCCGTAGCCCCTTCCACTGGGGCAAGGTGGCGGGCTGAACACCGTAGCGCCCCAGTACCCTTGCCGTGTCGTACTCAATGGTGTCGGAGAAGCGCCGGCCACTCGTGACCACGACGGTGTTGTCGTCCACAAGCTGGAAGGCGTCGGTGTCGCCGGTGACGATCAAGGTGGACAGGCCCTCGGCCGCCGCCTGGCTGGCAAGGGTGCCGAGGAGGTCGTCGGCTTCCCAGCCCTCTGCCTCGAACATTGGGATTCCGAAGGCCGATACGAGCTCGCGGATGCGGGGCATCTGCCTCACCAAGAGCTCGGGCATCGCCTCCCGGGTCGCCTTGTACTCAGGGTAGACGTCGTGGCGAAACGTGCGGCCCAGGTCGAAGGTGACGGCCACATACTCCGGCTGCCTCGTCCGCAGCACCTCCAGGAGCATCGAGGCGAAGCCAAGGACGGCGTTCGTCGGCTCGCCGTCAGGGGCACTCAGCTCCTGGGGCAGCGCGTGGAAGGCCCGGTACGCGAGGGAGTGGCCGTCGATGAGGACCAGGGTGGGCTTATCCGCCATGGGGCCGCCGATTCTAGCGGCGGTCCAGCTGGCCGGCCAGCTCCCGAGGCGGCCCCCGGCGCGGAGAGCCCATCTCGGCCAGGCTCCTTAGCCCCGTCGTCCCCGGAGCAACACAGCCAGGGCGACCACGTCGATGAGGAGGATGGCGGCCACCAGCAGCCCCCGCCAGGGCACCTGCCCCTCGCCGAGGGGCGGAGCCTTGTCGGGGGCGGCTTTCGCCGGGGCCGCCTGGTCCTGGGCGGCCTCCGCCGGGGTGGCCACCTGGTGCCGGGCGGCCGGCTGCGCCGCCGCGGTGGCGCCACGAGGCGCCATCGCCTCGGCGGGCTCACTGAGCCCACGGCCCTCGGTTCCACCCCCCGCCACCGACGGGGGGATGGCGTCTTCGCTGTCCGAAAGGGCCGAGGCGCGGTATTCACGGGCCGCCGTCCGCAACGAATCGGCCTGTGGCTGAATGCCGGGTAGGCCTACGGTCAGCCTGGTCAGGGCAAAGGTCAGGACGACGACCGCCACCGCCATGGAGGCCATGGCCCAGGCCTTGACGGGCCATGGCCGTCGCCGCCACGGCTGAAAGCGCGACACCGGGCGGGCCCCGCTGCCGCCAGGCGTGGCAACGTGGAATGCCCCCGTCGGCGCCGGAGCCCGAGGCGCCGACCGGACATAAGACACCGTCCACGACAGCGACTCCAGTTGGCCCCGGCATTCCGGGCACGAAGTCAGGTGTTCGGCCACGTGGGCCGCTTCCGCGGGGGACAGCTCGTCGTCCAGGTACGCGGACAGGTCGTCTATGTGGATGTGGTCTGTCATGGTCGCCTGGCCCTTGGGGACCGGGATTCCGGGTCACGTGGCGCCGATGCCCGGCGCATCCTTCCCCCCGTCAAACGGCTCCCACCGCCGGTGAGTTCCCCAGCCCCCGACGTGAGCAGCGCGCGCATCTGTTGCCGGGCCCGGCTGAGACGGCTCTTGACTGTACCGTCTTCCACCCCGAGGATGGCCGCGATCTCGGCGTACCGGAATCCGGCTTGATCGAGGAGGATGATCTCCCGGTGCTCGTCGGACAGCCTGGTCAGCGCCTCCGCCAGGAGGGCGCCCAGGTCCGCGTTGGCGGCGTACTCCTCCGGCGACATGCCGGGGTCGGGCAAGGGCACCGCCCAGCCCTCCCCTCCGGAGTCGCCCTCCAGGCCGTGATGAGGGCGCCGGCCTTCGTACCGCAGCCGGTCGCGGCAGGCATTGATGACTATGCGCATCAGCCAGCCCCGAAACGCCCGGCCATCACCTTCGAAGCTACCGACGGCTCGCCACGCCGACAGCATCGCTTCCTGGCACGCGTCCTGGGCGTCGTCGACGTTGCCGGCCAGGTGCTGGAGGGCCACGTGGTGAGCGAGGCCGCCGAAGACATCAACCAGCCGGTTGAAGGCCAAGGCGTCGCCCATCTTGGCTTGATTGATCAAGCGGTCAACGTCCATCGGTGCTCCGCCGTGGGGGCCTCCGGCACCCTCGGGCCGCCGCCACGCGGCCAGGGCCCGCGAGGCGGCCATGTCGCCGCCTGGCGCCGGGCGAGTGTACCATGGGGTCCCTGGACTGTAACACTCGCTTGTCTTTAAGGTACAAAGCCACGCCGCCCGACATGGACACCGTCACGCCATCATCCACAGCCCCCCACGACGCGGAGCTGGTGCGCCGGGTGGCCACGGGCGACGAAGACGCGTTGTCGCTCCTCTATCGGCGGTACGTGGCAGCCATCTATCGGTTCGTGTTGGCCCAGGTTCGCGATGTCCCCGACGCCGAGGACCTGACGGCGGAGACCTTTGCCCGAATGCTCCGCGGTATTGGGTCCTTCCGGGGCGATGCCAGCTTCAAGAACTGGCTATACCAAATCGCCCGGAACGCGGTCCGAAACCACCGGCGCCGCGCTGGCTACAGGAGGACCATGCGCCTCGGTGCCGACATGGCCGAGCCGGATCCCGATCCTGTTCGGTCGGAGGCCTTGGCCAAGGTGATGGACCTGCTCAGGCCCTTGCCGCCCCGATACCGGCAGGTCTTGGAGCTTCGGTTTCTGGAGGGGCACACGATAGAGGAGACAGCGCGGTTGATGGGAGTGTCCGTCGCCAATGCCAAGGTGCTGCAACACCGGGCGCTGAGGAAGGCCGCGTCTCTCCAGGAGGTGGGTATTGAACCCGGACGAAGTCCACAGGGCTGACGCGGTAGATCGCGCCGTGGCTGCCCTGTTGTCCGGGGCCCATCGCGGCGACGTCAAGGCCGGCCTGCCGGCGGGAGTCGGCCGCCTCCTCGATGCGGCGGCGGCTCTACGAGAAGCGCGCCTCGACGCCGGGGGCCCTCGACCGTCCTTCGTGCTGAGTCTTGAGGACGACCTCCGCACCGATCTGCGCCTCCATCTCAGGTCCCGGTCCTTGGCCCGGCGCGGCCGGCGGAGAGCTCTGGCTGGCCTCGCGGCCGCCGCCCTCTTGACGGGGCTCGTGCTGACAGCCGGCCAGGCGGTGCCCGGCGACCGACTCTACGGCCTCAAGCGCGGTGTGGAAGGCATCCGGGTCGCCGTGGCCGCCACCCTGTCGCCGGCGGCGTCCCCGGGGGGCGCCGAATTCACCGTGGGCCGTCGCCGCCTCAATGAGGTTGGCGTTCTCGTGACCGAAAGGCGCCGGGGGGGCGCGGCATTGGACGACCTCCTCGACGACTTGCTGGCCAATTACGCCCGGGGCGTGGTCGAGGCGGTGCGGTCCGAGGATCCGGCGGCCATGGTCCGGGCCCGGGTGGAGGTTCAGGCCGCCGAGGTCGAGTTGTCGCGGTTGAGCAACAACGCCTTGCCGCACGCTGACCGCCAGGCGGTGGCGGACACTCGAGAGGCCCTGATGCGCCTCCTGGCTCCCCTTGAGCCAGGCCCGACGCCGCCGCCTTCCGAGCCGCCCCCGGCGGCCACCGATGCCCCTCCGGCACCACCCCAGGCGACGCCAGCTACAGATGCTCACTCTACAGACACATCCACTGTCCCGCTTGCGGT
>CAZXNP010000163.1:0-5326 GCA_964642035.1 uncultured Anaerolineales bacterium
GCCTCCCACCGGGGGGGGGGGGGGGGCCAGGCCTCGGGGGGGGAGGGCGGCGTAAAAGGCATCCAGGCCGCTCACCCAGACGGTCACCGACAGGCCGCCGCAGCCATTTCGTGGCGGGCGAACCCGTCTCTGGCTAGCCTCGGCGAGGACGACTCGCAGGTCGCCGGCCCTGAGGCGCACGTCGCGCCCTTCAGCCGGGGAGTCCGGCTCCGGCATGAACCTGAGGCCGTCGCGATAGAAGGCCACCGATCGACTCAGGTCGGTCACCTCCAATCTCACGTCGCCGAGGCCCTCGAGCAAGGCGTCCCTCCGGACCGGAATCGCCGGAAGCAGTTCCGGTGTTGCTCCGCGTTCGGTGGGGACGACGGCGGTGGCAAAGATATGCGGCGGCGCAGGCCGATGTGGGACCCGCGACGACTCGGCGGCGCCATACGCCACCGAACCACCCGTGCAGGCCGCGCTAACATAAGAATAACGCAGAAAGATCGACAATGCTACTCCCTGTGGGCTCCGAACTCGTAACCCGGTCGCCTCTCCCACTCATGACGGCCGGGGGCGTTTCCCGTTGCGGTGAGTTCGGACGGCGATCGCTAACCCGTGGGGCCGGCCGGACCGTTACCGGTTGCAGGCCGCGAGGCCCGGGAGCACGCGGGCGGAGCCACGGCGATGCCTTGCTCCTCGGCCCAATCTCGGGCATCGGCCGCCGACGAGGGGTTGACCGGCGCCTTCAAAAGGATCTGACTGCCGGCAGCGCGAACGGCAGCGGCATCGGCGCACCCCCCGGCGCCAGCGCCTCGGACCCAGTACCACCCGTAGGCGTAGGCGGCCTCCATGGCGGCTGGAGCCTGAACGAATTCGTCGAAGCGCCGGCACTGGCCATCGACCGTTAGGGTCCTGAGATCGCAGATGCTGACAGTGGCAATCCCGTCAGGGCGAGGAAAGTCCCTCACTTCCGTTGCCCCGAGGCTGGCCCTAAGGGTCTCGTCGGCCATCACCTCCTCCATGGCGTCGTGCCATATTGGAGCAGCGCCAGTTATGCCGAGGACGTCCTTCATGGGGTGCCCGTCCTTGTTTCCCGTCCACACTCCTATGGCGATGTAGGGTGTGTAGCCGACGGTGAGGTTGTCGCGAAAGTCATTTGACGTGCCCGTCTTCACCGCCGCGGTCTGGGACGTGGCTAGAGGACCGCCGTTGCCGAAGGCGTCGCGGCGGGCCTCTGGGTCGGTGAGGATGTCGGTGATGAGCCAGGCGGTGGGTGCGGACACAGCTCGCTGGGGCTCCGGGGCGGCCACGTGGAGCAGCTCGCCCCCGCGGGACGACTCGATGGTGAGAACTGGCTGCGGCGCCACCCACTCGCCGCCGTCGGCGAGGCCAGCGAAGGCGGCTGTAACGTCAAGCAGGGGCGCCTCGGCGCCGCCGAGGGCCAGACTCAGGCCGAAGTCATTGGGATTGTCCCCGAGATCAATCCCAAACTGCCCCAGGGTCGCTTGAATGTGACCCAGGCCCACGTCGGCCGCCAGTCCAACGGTGGCGGCGTTGAGGGAGCTGGCCAAGGCGTGGCGTAGGCGCACTGGCCCCCGAAAGCGGCCGTCATAGTTGCGGGGCTCGTAGGCGTCCGCGCCGTCAACACCATCAAACTGATATGGCACGTCCCAAAGCAGGCTGGCCGGAGACCAACCCCGATCGAGGGCGGCGGCGTACACGAGGGGCTTGATGGCCGAGCCGGGCTGCCGCGGACTGACGGCCACATTGACCTGACCAGTGGCTGGGTCGTCGTAGTCCGTTCCGCCGACCATCGCCAGGACCTCCCCGGAGCCCGGGCGGAGGGCAACCAAGGCGGCGTCGCCCACGTCGTGGGCCTCCCGCAGGGCGTCGACGTGTTTGGCGGCAATCGCCCTCAAGCGCTGATTCAGCTCGAGGTCCAGGCTCGTCGTGACCGTGAAGCCGCCCCTGGCCGCCACGGCCGGCCCGAGGATGCCCGGGAGCTCCTCCAGCACGTAATCAACGAAGTGTCTGGCCCGGCGCGGTGGTACTTCGAACTCATGGAGGCGCAACGCCTCGCCTCCGGCCTTGGAGGCCAGGGCCGGGGACAACACCCCAACGTCCACCATGCGCGCCAACACCACCCGCCGCCGTGCCAGTGCTCCCGACGGATTCTCGAAGGGGTCCAGTATGGCCGGCGCTTGGGGGAGGCCGGCAACCAAGGCGGCCTCTGCCAGGCTCAAGTCTCGAGCATGCTTGCCGAAGTAGATGTTGGCCGCCGCCTCGACGCCGTAGGCCCGGTGACCGAAGTAGGCCACGTTGAGATACGCCTCCAAGATCTCATCCTTGTCGTACCTCTGGGCGAGTTCGGCGGCGAGCTGGGCTTCGCGAACCTTGCGGTCCACGGTCTTGTCGTACCGCTCTGAGTCTCCGAAGGCCACCAGGCGAGCCAGCTGCATTGTTATCGTCGAGGCGCCGGATACCGCGGCGCCGGCCTCGGAGTTCTGTAGGGCCGCCCGGGCCAGGGCCGAGGGGTCGACTCCCAAGTTGGAGTAGAAGGTCTGGTCCTCGGTGGCCACTGCCGCCATTCGCAGGTAGTCAGGAATCTCCGCCAAGGGGATCCACGTCCGAAACCCGTCTCGAGCCACGGTGGCCAGGTGGTGGCCGTGGCGATCGACAACGACGATGGTCTGGGGGAAGTCTCGCTGTCGGATGGCCTCCAGCCGGCTCAGGTGCTCGTCGAGGGTGACGTACTCCTCGCCCGAGTCGACGCAGCCCACGGCCAAGGTGCCCAGGAGCACGGCGATCGCCGTTGCGGCGAGGGCTCGTGGGTACCGGCAGCGCCAGGTAGGAAGCGATACGTCCACCCCCCCAGAATAGCATTGTTAAGTTTCAGTGACCAAACTCCCTGGGGGCGCCGGTCCTTCTTCGGGGGCTGACGGACTCTCTGGCGACCGGCCAAGGTTTCCGGAAAATGAGCGGCCATAGTTTCCGGAACTGACAAATGTCTCTTGGGACCGAGCCCGCCTCCCGAATTTCCACAGGAATCGGGACGCATCCACGACGCATCGTTCGGTTTTGTCCACCTAAGCGAAGGGCTGCCCTTCGGGGCGCGTCCCGGTCGGGGCTTGGATCGGGAACTTGGGGCCACTCGGGGTGAGACACTCCGGGCCCTCTGGCGGCTAGGCGCGGCCACGGTGGCGGAGATAGCGGCGGCCAGGGATTGCGATCCGCGGACGGTGCGGCGGCACCTGGCGCGGCTCACGCGGCCCTTGGTGGGCAACCTCGGGGCGGACGCTGTGCCCTTGGTGGCCCGCGTTCATACTGGAGGCAAGGGCCGCGGGGACGCGGCGCGGTACGTGATCGACCGGGAGGCCGTGGCGGCGGCGGCCGTGGCGCTTGAGGCGCCTGGGGGGCCGGTTGAGTGGGCGGCCGCGAGGTTGTGGGATGGTGTTGAGGCGCTGGCGGATGGCGCGCTGGCCCTGGCGCGGGAACAGGGGGGCCGAGTCGTGATCCGGGCTGGCCAACGCTTCCTAACCTTTCCGCGCCAGAGGCGCCGATTCTATCGGGCGCCCATCCTGGCGGCCATGACCGCCGACGACGTATCGGCGAAGATTCTGCACGCGTTCGCCCGGCGCTTGCCGGCTATCCGCAGAACGGCGGCGGACGCCGACGCCGCGGAGGCCGTTGCCGCGGAGGCGCGGGAATTGGCCGGGGCGCTTAGGGTGCCGATGCCGATGCGCTTCGAAGCGGTAGCGGCATGACCGGAGTTCCCACGTGGCAAGACGGCCAGCGCGAGGCGCCGGCCAGCATGAACCCGCGTAGCGCCCTACCTTAGTGTAGGGTGCCAGGTTAGGGATTGCGGCTGCGTCGTTAGTCAGCATTCCCGAAGAACCACGGGGCTAGGAGCTGATACCATAACGGGAGCGGGATCCCCAACGAATGTAGGCGGTGGACACCTCCACCTGGTGGCCGGCATACGCGGAGAGGTCGATGTGCCACGCCTGCCAGCCACCGCTGTCCCCGTTGGCGGCGTTCCAGTCGCCGGACGTGCCGCCCGCCCCGCACGTGGGCCGAGAGCCGCTCTCGTCCCGGGTCATGGGGTGGCGGTAGTATCGAGACGAAAAACAGCGATAAGCCGGTCGCGCCCAGTTCTTACAGACTGAGGCCGACCCCACGCCCCGCTCGCCCAACGGCGTCAGAACGCTCTTACCGGCGGCTCGCCACCTCTATAAGACGCTCCTATCACCGGTTCCTGGCCGGATACTACCGAGAGCTCCTGGGCCCGTGCTCCCGCCCAAGTGTCTACGGCGCGTCTACGGTGAAGGCGATTGGGCTCGCAATCGGGCTGGGAGTTGGCCAAGCGTCATCGAACGAGACGGTATAGTTGCCTGGCGCAAGGGCGTAGTCCTCGTTGATGGGCCATCGCATCCCGCCGAGGTCGGAGCACCAATTCTGCTTGGTCCACTGGAATCCGGCGGGGCCACTCACAACAGCCCTGACGTTGGTACTGAGACACGGCTCTGGGAGTATGATCCAGACAGTGTCGGAAACAGAGTATGTCGTTTGCGGTGGACCGTCTTCGCCATTCGGCCGCAGCATTGTCGGCGGTAAGGTGTCAACATTGGCAGTGAAGATCCCCGGATCCGACGCCGTCAGCGTTATCGCGCCACCTGCGGCGAATGTATCCATCCACTGGCCGGAGAAAGCGAGATGCTCGTAGCGCGCCACTCCGTCCCTCGCGTAGCTTATCGACAGAGGTACGGCGGCACAACCGAAGGTCGCATCGCCAGTGCGCGTCAGCACGCGCTGGGCATGGACCAAGTCCAGTGCTGCTTGCGAGTTGCCTCGCCTCCCCGTGAAGTACAGTTCGGCGCGATCTGGAACGTTACCCGCAGGCATGTTGTCCCAGTCGACAACAAAGGTCAGGCTAATCGTGCCAGACGCCACACTGGTGATAGGAGCTCCTGGGCAACCGGAATCGCTGAAGTAGTATGCGGTGCCCCCGATCCCTGCCGCTGACGGTCTGGCGGCGATCACACCTGCTAGCGAGGAAGGGTCAGGTGTCAGTTTGGACGGTATCTCATACACTATCACCAACAAGACCCCAAGTGCGGCTGTTGTCGCGAGCACAGTCGGAAACCGGGAGGACCGCTTCGCAGTACTTCTTAGTGGTTGGTCATTCATGTGAGGTTCTCTCCTATCATTCCTGGGTGCCTTAGAGTCCGCAGAAGTAACTCGCCGGGCCTGTGGCTTCCCACCACCACTGGCCCAACTTCGCGGCTCCGTAGGGCGCGTCACAGTAGCCCTCAGTGCGGGTACCCTTGGTCGGGTTTGTACCACC